>NZ_JBHWIO010000007.1:6056-15917 GCF_042732075.1 Kitasatospora sp. NPDC059812 | reverse complement strand
TCACCAGACCGCGCGGGTCGACCTTCTCGGTCTCCATCATGGCGACCGCCTTGACCGGCGCGCCGCTGGCCCCCCCCGCCCGGCGCCCCCCCCCCCCCGCGCCGCCCGGCCCCCCGGCGCGGCCCGCGCGGGGCGCCGCCCGCCCCCCGCCCCGCGCCCCTCTCGTGCGTCTTCAGGCCTTACTCGGTCAGGCTGCCGTCCACCTCGTCGGCCGCCTCGACCTCCTCCCGGGTGATGCCCAGCAGGTACAGCACGGTGTCCAGGAACGGCACGTTGACGGCGGTGTCGGCGGCCTCGCGCACCACCGGCTTGGCGTTGAACGCCACACCCAGCCCGGCCGCGTTCAGCATGTCCAGGTCGTTGGCGCCGTCGCCGATCGCCACCGTCTGCGACAGCGGCACCTTCGCCTGCTCGGCGAACCGGGCCAGCCAGCGGGCCTTGCCCGCGCGGTCCACGATCTCGCCGACCACCCGGCCGGTGAACTTGCCGTCCACCACCTCCAGGGTGTTGGCGGCCGCGAAGTCCAGCCCCAGCTCCTCGACCAGGTGGTCGGTGACCTGGGTGAACCCGCCCGACACCACCGCGACCTGGAAGCCCAGCCGCTGCAGGGTGCGGATCAGGGTGCGCGCCCCCGGCGTGAAACGGACCTCCGCGCGCACCTTCTCGGTCACCGAGGCGTCCAGTCCGGCCAGCAGCGAGACCCGGGCCCTCAGCGACTCGGCGAAGTCCAGCTCGCCGCGCATCGCCTGCGCCGTCACCTCGGCGACCTCCTCCTCGCAGCCCGCGTGGGCCGCGAACAGCTCGATCACCTCGTCCTGGATGAGCGTGGAGTCGACGTCCATCACCACCAGGCGCTTGGCCCGGCGCTCCAGCCCGGCCGCGACCACCGCGACGTCCACCCGCTGGGCGGCCGCCTCCTGGGCCAGCTCGGCCCGCAGCTCGTCGGTGGCCACACCGGACACGGCCAGCTCGACCGCCGTCACCGGGTACTTGGCGAGCCGGAACACGCGGTCGATGTTGCCGCCCGCCGCGGTGATCCGGGAGGTGAGCGCGGAGACGGCGGCGGAGGTCAGCGGATTGCCGAGCACGGTGACGTGCGAACGGCCCTCGCGGCGCGGCCGGTTGTCGCCGATGCCGGAGAGGATCTCGGCCTGGAGCTTCTGCTCCTCCGCCCAGCGGTGCACGGTGGCCCGCAGACCGCCCTCGGCGCCGGGAGCGGTGGGCGGGGTGACCAGTGCGCAGAGCGTGATGCGGCCACGGGTCACGACCTGTTCGATGTCGATCACGTCGACGGCGAAGCCGGCCAGGGTGGCGAAGAGGCCGGCGGTGATGCCGGGGCGGTCCTTGCCGAACACCTTGACGAGCAGGGTGCGCTCGTCCGCGGTCCGGGGCTGGGCGGCGGGGAGGGGCTCAGCGGCCAGGGGCGATGCGTTCATGGTGCCTCCCACGCTACCCGCCGGCCGGCGGGCCCAGAGCACCCGTCCCACGTCGCGGACGGGTGCCGGGTAGCAGCCTGGTCACAGTCACCCGGGGTGACTTTTATTGGCGGTCAGCAGGCTGGAATGATTCCCCCCGTCAGTTTCGGAAACATCGCACCCCTGGTCGGGGGCACAATTCGGGGGAACCGAGAGAGCGGGGCAGGCGCGCAGTGCCGCAACTCGTCATCGATATCAACGGACAGCAGCGGACTCTGGAGCCCGGGCGGTCCTACACCATCGGGCGCAACCCGCAGTCGGACTTCCCGTTCGACGACGCCAGGGTCTCCTGGCACCACGGGACCATCACCTTCAACGGCAGCGGCTGGCAGCTGGACGACCACGGCAGCACCAACGGCACCTACACGGCCGGTGCCCGGACGATGCAGGCCCAGCTGTTCCCCGGCGCCGTCGTCAACCTCGGCAACCCGGAGAACGGACCCCGGCTCGGCTTCTCCGCGCCCGCCCACGCCACCCCGCACGCCGCCGCCCCGCAGGCTCCCGCCTGGCACGAGGCCGCCACCAGCCGCAGCGCCGCGCCGACGCCCCAGCCGCCGGCCCCGCAGCAGGGCTGGTCGCCGCAGGCCCCCTACCCGCCGCAGCCCGAGCAGGCCTGGGCGGGCCGACCCCAGCCGCCGTTCCCGCAGCAACAGCAGCAGCACGCGCCCCAGCCCCAGCAGGGCGGCTTCCCGCAGCAGCAGGCCTTCCCGCCCGACCCGCAGGACGGCGCCGGCCCGCAGCCGACGATCATCCGCAACCTGACCGCCGCCATGCGCACCGTCCGGATCGGCCGCGCGCTCGACAACGACGTCGTGGTCTCCGACCTCCAGGTCTCCCGCCACCACGCCGAGCTGCGCCAGCTCCAGGACGGCCGCTACGAGATCGTCGACCTCGGCAGCCACAACGGGATCTTCCTCAACGGCCAGCGGGTGCAGCGCCAGCTGATGGGCCCGCAGGACCGGCTGACCGTCGGCCACTCCAGCTTCGTGCTGGTCGGCGACCAGCTGCAGGAGTTCGTCGACACCGGCGCGGTCTCCTTCTCCGCCCGCCACCTGACCGTCGAGGTCGAGCACAAGGGCGCCAAGAAGATCCTGCTCGACGACGTCAGCTTCGGCGTCCCGGAGAAGTCCCTGGTCGCCGTCATCGGCCCGTCCGGCTCCGGCAAGTCGACCCTGCTGCGCGCCCTCACCGGCTACCGCCCGGCCGACCGCGGCGAGGTCCTGTACGACGGCCGCAACCTCTACAAGCAGTTCGCCGAGCTCCGCTCGCGCATCGGCCTGGTGCCGCAGTCCGAGATCCTGCACAAGGAACTCACCGTCCGCACCGGCCTCAAGTACGCGGCCCAGCTGCGCTTCCCCGGCGACACCGAGGCGCGCGAGCGCGCGGCCCGGATCGACGAGGTGCTGTACGAGCTGCGCCTGGACAAGCGCGCCGACAACAAGATCACCGCGCTCTCCGGCGGCCAGCAGAAGCGCGTCTCGGTCGCCCTGGAACTGCTCACCAAGCCGTCGCTGATCTTCCTGGACGAGCCCACCTCGGGCCTCGACCCGGGCATGGACCGCGAGGTCATGCAGATGCTGCGCGGTCTCGCCGACGACGGCCGCACCATCCTGGTCGTCACCCACTCGGTGGCCGAACTCGCGCTCTGCGACCGGCTGCTGGTGATGGCGCCGGGCGGCGCGGTGGCCTACTTCGGCCCGCCGGACGAGGCGCTGCACTTCTTCGGGTACGAGACCTGGGCGGACGTCTTCCAGGCCTTCGAGAACTACCCGGACCACGACTGGGCCGGCCGCTACCGCGGCTCGGTGCACTACCAGCAGTACTCCGCCCCCGACGTGGAGTCGGGCGAGGTGCAGCACGCCCAGGTCGCCCAGGAGGCCGTCCGGCCGCCGAAGCCGCAGAGCTGGGGCTCGCAGCTGTGGACGCTGATGCGCCGCTACATGTCGGTCCTCGCCTCGGACCGCGGCTTCCTGGCGCTGTCGGTGCTGCTGCCCGCCGTCATCGGCGCGGTCAGCGTGCTGGTCCCCAACGGGGCGGGCCTCGCACCCAACCCGAACACGCAGCTCCACCTCAACAGCGGGGCCGCGACGATTCTCATGATCCTGGCGATCGGAGCCTGCTTCTCCGGAGCGGCCAACTCGGTCCGCGAGCTGATCAAGGAACGGGCCATCTACGAACGGGAACGGGCCACCGGGCTCTCCCGCTCGGCGTACATGATGTCCAAGATCATCGTGCTGGGCTTCTTCAGCGTGATCCAGGGCGCCATCGTCGCCGCGGTCGGCTTCCTGCCGCGCAAGCTCCCCGAGCACGGCCTGATCGTCAAGGACCTGCCGATCATCGAGATGACCATCGGCATGATCCTGCTCAGCTTCACCGCGATGATGTTCGGCCTGATGATCTCGGCCCTGGTCAAGACCGCCGAGAAGACCATGCCGCTGCTGGTCATGTTCGCCATCATCCAGGTCGTCTTCACCGGCTGCCTGTTCCAGCTCTTCGGCAAGCCCGGCCTGGAGCAGGCCGCCTGGCTGATGCCGGCCCGCTGGGGCACCGGCATCGTGGCCACCACACTGGACCTGTCCAAGCTCATGGGCCCCTGGAACAAGGACTTCCAGAACCCCCAGTACGACCCGCTGTGGACCAGCAGCGTCGCCCAGTGGGCGATCGACGCGGGCGCGCTGATCGCGATCTCGATCGTCATCGGCGTCATCGTCACCCGGCTCCAGCGCCGCCACGAGCCCGAGGTCATGCAGAAGGGCTGACCCCCTTCGCCCCGCCCGCCGAGGGGCGGCCCTCCCGTCACCGGAGAGCCGCCCCTCCTCCATTGCGCGGGCCCCGAGTCCTAGGTCCCCGGACCTGCGCCCACCCCGGCCGCGGACCGACGCGGCGGCGCCCGCGGCGGCGGTAGTTTGGCGGTATGCCCAGCACGCCCAGCGACCGCCGGAGCCCGGCCGGCCCGCACCTCGACCTGCGCGGCCCCGCCCGCCCGATGCCCGGCTGCGACCCCTGCCTGGCCGGCATCGAGGCGGTCAGCCAGGCGCTGCTCGCGATGAGCCGGCACCTGGAGGTCCGCGAGGTGCTGCGCCGCATCACCGCCTCCGCCCGCGACCTGCTCGGCGCCGAGTACGCGGCCCTGGGCGTGCCCGACGACCACGGCGGCTTCGCCCAGTTCGTCGTCGACGGCGTCACCGACGAGCAGTGGCGGGCGATCGGCCCGCTGCCCCGCCAGCACGGCGTCCTCGCCAAGATGCTGCACGAGACCGGCCCCACCCGGCTCGCCGACGTCCGCAAGGCCCCGGCCTTCGGCGGCTGGCCGGCCGCCCACCCCGAGATGGACGCCTTCCTCGGCATGCCCATCCTGGACGCCGAGGCCGCCGAGGACGAACCGCAGGTCACCGGCGTCATCTTCCTCGCCAACAAGCGCGGCGGCGGCCTGTTCACCGACCACGACGAGGAACTGCTGCGGATACTCGCCGCGCACGCCGCCCTCGCCCTCTCCAACGCCCGCCTGTACGAGCGCAGCCGCGAACTCACCCTGGCCGGCGAACGCGCCCGCATCGCCCACGACCTGCACGACGCCGTCGCGCAGAAGCTCTTCTCGCTGCGGCTCACCGCCAAGGCCGCCGCCACGCTCGTCGACCGCGATCCGGCCCGGGCCCGCGCCGAACTCGCCGAGGTCGCCCGGCTCGCCGCCGAGGCCGCCGACGAACTGCGCGCCGTCGTCGTCGAACTGCGCCCCGCCGCCCTGGAGGAGGACGGGCTGAGCGCCACCCTCGCCTCCCAGGTGCAGGTCCTCGACCGGGCCCACACCGCGGACGTCGCCTTCGCCGCCGACGGCGTCCGCGCCCTGCCGCCCGCGCAGGAGGCCGCGCTGCTGCGGGTCGCCCAGGAGGCGCTGCACAACGCGCTGCGCCACTCCGGCGCGGGCCGCGTCACCGTCACCCTGGCCGGCACGCCCGCGCGCGGCGCCGTGCTGCGGGTGCGCGACGACGGGCACGGCTTCGACCCCGAGTCCGTCCGCCGGGCCGGGCGCCACCTCGGCCTGGCCTCGATGCGCGACCGCGCGGCCGCCGTCGGCGGCACGCTCACCCTGGAGTCCGCCCCCGGCCGGGGGACGCTCGTCGAGATGGAGGTCCCCGGTGCCTGACAGCACGCCCGACCGCACGCCGTCGATCCGCGTCCTGCTGGTCGACGACCACCAGGTGGTCCGCCGCGGGCTGCGCACCTTCCTGGAGGTCCAGGACGACATCGAGGTGGTCGGGGAGGCCGCCGACGGGGCCGAGGGCGTCGACCGCGCCCGCGAACTCGACCCCGACGTCGTCCTGATGGACCTCAAGATGCCCGGCGTCGACGGCATCGAGGCGCTGCGCACGCTCAAGGGCGAGGGCAGCCGGGCCCGGATCCTGATCGTCACCAGCTTCACCGAGCACCGCACGATGGTCCCCGCGCTGCGGGCCGGCGCCGCCGGGTACGTCTACAAGGACGTCGACCCGGAGGCGCTGGCCGGCGCGATCCGCTCGGTGCACGCCGGCCACGTCCTGCTCCAGCCCGAACTGGCCGAGGCGCTGCTCGCCGACGACGGCCCGCGCGCCCCGCAGGGCCGCGGCGGCACCCTCACCGAACGCGAGCGCGAGGTCCTCGGCCACATCGCCGACGGCCGCTCCAACCGGGAGATCGCCCGCAGCCTGCACCTGTCGGAGAAGACGGTGAAGACCCACGTCTCCAACATCCTGATGAAGCTGGACCTGGCGGACCGGACCCAGGCGGCCCTGTGGGCCGTCCGCAACGGCGAGGCGCGGGACGGCGGCGGCCCGTCCTAGCGGCCCGCGTGCTCCCGGTAGCTCAGCGGTCCGCGTGCTGAGCAGCTCTCGTACTCAGCGGTCCTCGCGCTCGTCGACCAGCGCGTTGTACGCCGCCACCTGCGCCCGCCGGGCGGTGCGCCGCAGCGGCGCCAGCACCGCCTGCCGCGCCGCCATCTCGGAGGCGCTGACCGCCGCGCCGTGCCCGCCCGCGGCGATCGCCAGCAGCGCCGACACCTGCCGGGCCGACTCCAGCACCCGCACCGCACGCGGCGGGTACCCGGGCGCCAGCAGTTCGGCGTGCCCGCGCCGGCGGTACGCCTCCAGCGCCCGCAGCGCCTCCGGCCCGGCGCCCGCCACGTCCAGCCGGGTCAGCAGGAGCGTCGCCTCGCGCAGCCCGTCGGCCAGCTCCCGTTCGGCCTCGTGCAGCGACGGGACGTCGGCCGGCGGTGTGTCGTTGGTCTCAAGGCAGCGCCACAGCACCGTCGCCGAACGGTCCCCGGCCGGGCCGAACACCTCCACCTCCGGCACCAGTCCGAGCGGGACGCCCACCGCCAGCACCGCCTCCCCGACGCCCATCGCCCGCTCGTTGAACGGCGCCGGACCGGTCAGCCCCAGCGGGTGCCCGGCGGACGGCAGCGCCAGTCGCAGGCCCTTCACCCCGAGCACCCGAAGCCGTCCCAGCGCCCAGGTGAGGCCGTGCCGTTCGCCCGGCCCGTCCCCGGGCAGCCCGGTCACCCGGTGGCTCTCGTCGTCGCCCAGCACGGCCGCGGCGGCGTTGTCCGGCGGCACCAGACCGGCCAGCAGGGCGTTGCCCCACGCGGTCAGCCGCCCCGAACGGGGTTCTTCGTACGGATTGTCGGGAGGAGTCGCGAGCATCCGGCCAGCCTACGGAATCGGCGGTCATCCGCGTGGCGTAGGTTTGCCCATGCGTGTGCGGCGCACCCACCCCGTGCCCACCGGCTGCCGGAGTAGGCTCGCCGCCCGCACCGACGGCCGAAATTCTTGTATTGGGGAAGGCGTAGGCATGAGCGACGTGCTGGAGCTGGTGGACGTATCCGTGGTCCGGGAGGGACGCGCGCTGGTCGACCAGGTCTCGTGGTCCATCTCCGAGGGGGAGCGCTGGGTCATCCTGGGCCCCAACGGCGCCGGGAAGACCACCCTGCTGCAGATCGCCGCCACCTACCTGTTCCCGACCGCGGGCAAGGTGTCGGTGCTGGGCGAGAAGCTGGGCGAGGTCGACGTCTTCGAGCTGCGCTCCCGGATCGGCCTGGCCGGCGCCGCCATGTTCGACAAGCTGCCGGCCGAGCAGACGGTGCTGCAGACCGTGCTGACCGCCGCCTACGGCATGACGGTCAGCTGGCAGGAGACCTACGAGCAGTTCGACGAGTCCCGCGCGCTCGCGCTGCTCGACCGGATGGGCATGTCCAACCTCACCGGCCGCAAGTTCGGCACCCTCTCCGAGGGCGAGCGCAAGCGCACCCTGATCGCCCGCGCCCTGATGACCGACCCCGAGCTGCTGCTGCTCGACGAGCCCGCGGCCGGCCTGGACCTCGGCGGCCGCGAGGACCTCGTCCGCCGGCTCGGCGCGCTCGCCCAGGACGAGTTCGCCCCGGCCATGGCGATGGTCACCCACCATGTCGAGGAGATCGCGCCGGGCTTCACCCACGTCCTGATGATCCGCCAGGGCAAGGTGCTCACCGCCGGTCCGATCGACACCGAGCTGACCGCCCGCAACCTCTCCAAGTGCTTCGGCCTGCCGCTCACCCTGGAGCGCCACGGGGACCGCTGGTCCGCGCAGGGCCTGCCGCTGGGCTGAGCCCCCGTCCGCGCCTCGCACGCACCTCGTACGCACCTCGTACGCGCCTCGCACGCTCCGATGTCGTCGGGTTTCCGGGGACCGGTCGCACGCGCGACCGGTTTCCGCCCCACGACCTGCGGGAACTGTCCGCCTCGAAGGCCCTTCGCTCCCTAGGATGGACACGTGGACAGCTGGATCTGGTGGCTCCTGGCCGCCGTCGGGCTCGGCATACCGCTGGTGCTGACCGCGATGCCGGAGTTCGCCATGTTCGCGGTCGGTGCGCTGGCGGCCGCCGGCGTGGCCGGGCTGGGCGGAGGCGCGGTCTGGGAGACCCTGGTCTTCATCGCGGTCTCGGTCTCGCTGCTGGTCTTCGTCCGCCCGATCGCCTACCGGCAACTGCGGCAGGGCCCGCACATCAAGATGGGCATCGAGGCGCTCCAGGGCGCCACCGCGGTCGTCGCGGAAACCGTCGACGGGGAGGGCGGACGGATCAAGCTGAACGGCGAGATCTGGTCGGCCCGCGCGCTCCACCCGGACAGCGTGTACCAACCGGGGCAGCAGGTCGACGTCGTCGAAATCCAGGGCGCGACCGCCCTGGTCGTCTAGGGGAGAGTCCGTGGAACCCGTCCTTATCGTTTTGGTCGTCCTGGTCGTGGTGGCCTTCATCGCGCTGATCAAGACGATCCAGGTCATCCCGCAGGCCAGCGCCGCGATCGTGGAGCGCTTCGGCCGCTACACCCGGACGCTCAACGCAGGCCTGAACATCGTCGTCCCGTTCATCGACCGGGTCCGCAACCGGATCGACCTGCGCGAGCAGGTCGTGCCGTTCCCGCCGCAGCCGGTGATCACCCAGGACAACCTGGTGGTCAACATCGACACGGTGATCTACTACCAGGTCACCGACCCGCGCGCGGCCACCTACGAGGTCGCCAGCTACATCCAGGCCATCGAGCAGCTGACCGTCACCACGTTGCGCAACATCATCGGCTCGATGGACCTCGAATCCACCCTGACCTCGCGCGAGGTCATCAACGCCGGTCTGCGCGGCGTCCTGGACGAGGCCACCGGCAAGTGGGGCATCCGGGTCAACCGCGTCGAGCTGAAGGCGATCGAGCCGCCCACCTCCATCCAGGACTCGATGGAGAAGCAGATGCGCGCCGACCGTGACAAGCGCGCCGCGATCCTCACCGCCGAGGGCCAGCGGCAGGCCCAGATCCTCAAGGCCGAGGGTGAGAAGCAGGCCGACGTGCTCCGGGCCGAGGGTGAGGCGCAGGCCGCGGTGCTGCGCGCCGACGGTGAGGCGGCCGCGATCCGGACGGTCTTCGAGGCCATCCACGACGGCGACGCCGACCAGAAGCTGCTCGCCTACCAGTACCTGCAGACCCTGCCCGAGCTGGCCAAGGGCGACTCCAACAAGCTCTGGATCATCCCCAGCGAGGTCGGCGACGCCCTCAAGGGCCTCGGCGGCGCCTTCGGCGGGCTGACCGGCAACCCCGGCATCAACGGCGGCGCGGTCGCCGCCCCGAGCGTGCCGCCGGCGGCCCCCGCGGCCACCCAGGTGCCGCTCGACCCGGCGGCCGGCCCGCGCCCGGTGGACACCGAGAAGGGTGCCGCCCGCCCCCGGGTGGACCCGGCCCGTGAGTACCGCAAGATCGACCCGGAGTGACCGGCTGAACCGTCCGGCCCGGGGGGGGGCGCCCCCCCCCCGGGGGGGGGCCCCCAGCGTGGGGGGTTGGGGGGGGGTGGGGTGGGGGGGGGGGTGGGTGGTGTGGTGTGGAGCGCGAGAGGG
>NZ_JBHWIO010000007.1:0-6046 GCF_042732075.1 Kitasatospora sp. NPDC059812 | reverse complement strand
GCGCCCGCGCCCGCTGGCGCTGCCCGCTCGCAGGTCCTCTCTCCCCGACCCTCCTCGGCTACGCGCCGCCCCCCCGCGCCCCCCCCCCCCCCCCCCCGGGGCCCCCCCCCCCCGGCGTGTGGCGGTCGTGGCGTGTGGCCGGTCGTGGCGTGTGGCGGTTGTGGCGTACGTCCCGAATCGTGGGCGGCCCTGGTCCGACCGGTGGGCCGTCCGGCATGATCCCCCCGGACAGGACCGAGAGGAGAGGTGACCCATGACGCTCTGGGAGGGCATCGCCGTCCTGGTGGCGGGCGTCGGCGCCGGGATGATCAACGTGATCGTCGGCTCCGGCACGCTGATCACGTTCCCGGTGCTGCTCGCCATCGGGATTCCGCCGGTCACCGCCAACGTCTCCAACACCTTCGGCCTGGTGCCCGGTTCGCTCAGCGGCGTGATCGGCTACCGCCGCGAGCTGGCCGGCCAGGGCCACCGGCTGCTGCGCCTGGGCACCGCCTCGCTGCTCGGCGGACTGGTCGGTGCGCTGCTGCTGATCAGACTGCCGAAGGGCGCCTTCGACGCGATCGTCCCGGTACTGATCCTGCTCGCCCTCGTCCTGGTGGTGATCCAGCCCAGGGTCGCCAAGGCGGTCGCCGCCCGCCGCCGCCCCGACGTCGACCCGGACGGCGGCCTGCTGCTGTTCGTCGGCGTCTTCCTCACCGGCATCTACGGCGGCTACTTCGGCGCCGCGCAGGGCGTCCTGCTGCTGGCGCTGATGGGCATGCTGCTCCAGGAGGACCTGCAGCGGATCAACGCCGTGAAGAACGCGCTGGCGATGGTCGTCAACGGCGTCGCCGCGCTGTTCTTCCTGTTCACCTCCACCGTCAACTGGGCGGCCGCCGGCCTGATCGCGGCGGGCTCGCTGGTCGGCGGCCTGCTCGGCGCCAAGGTCGGCCGCCGCCTGCCGCCGGCCGCGCTGCGCGGGATCATCGTGGTGGTCGGCCTCGTCGCGGTCACCAAACTGCTGCTGAGCTGATGAGCTGAGCAGCCGTCGGGGGCTGTCCGGCAGCGGCTGTGTCGTCCGGTGCGCAGGGCCCCGGCTCGGTATGTTCCTCGCAGTGCACGCCTGACCGGACGGCGAGACGACGAACGGAAGAGCTTCGATGAGCAGCAGGGCACGGCTGAGCGAGGACGAGATCACGGCGGCCCTGGCCGCACTGCCGCGGTGGACCAGGGAGGGCGACGGCATCGTCCGCGCCGCCGACGCCCCCGACTTTCCGGCGGCGATCCGGGTGGTCGTCGCCGTCGCCGAACAGGCCGAGGCGCTCGACCACCACCCCGATGTCGACATCCGCTGGCGCACCCTGCGCTTCGTCCTCTCCACCCACAGCGCGGGCGGGCTGACCGGCCTGGACTTCACCCTGGCCGCCCGCATCGACGAGGCGCTGAACGCCGAGTCCGCGGGCTGACCTCCCGGACCCCCCGAGGCCGGGGCGGCGCGCTCGAACGGGCGTGAGATGCTGACTGCCGCATCGGCAGGCGGCTCGGGAGGGACGGGAACGGATGGCGCAGGAGCCCGTCGGAGACGCCCAGCAGCAGCCGTGGTACCCCCAGGGCCAGCAGGCTTGGCCGGTCGGCGGGCACCAGGAGCCGCAGCCGCAGGAGCCCCCGCAGGACCACCCGCAGCAGGAGTACTGGCAGACGACGTCGGGCTACGGCCAGGGGGCGTACGGGCAGGGCGGGTACGGGCAGGACCTGCCGTACCCGCAGCCGGACGGGCAGGGCCCGCCGTACGGGCAGGACCCGCAGTACGGGCAGACCGGGTACGTCCAGGGCGGCTACGTCCAGGGCGGTTACGCCGAGGGGCAGTACCAGCCGTACCACCCGCACCCGGACCACGGGCAGCAGCAGTACGCGCCGTACGCCGTCCCGGAGCAGCCTGCGGGGGAGGGGCTGTACGTCCCGGTGGGAGCGGAGTACTCGGCCGACGGGTACGTGCACATCCAGGACGCCGAGCCCGTTCCGGTGGAGCCGTCCACGGAGCCGGAGCCCGAGCCGGGTACGACGCCCGAGGCCGCGCCCGTCGCGCCGTCGCGGGCTGCCGCCCGTCGGGGCAGGTCCTCGAAGGCGGGCTCCCCGAAGGCGGGCTCTCCGGGGGCGGGTTCTTCGCAGGCGGGCTCTTCGCTCTCGGCCAGGGCCCGGGCCGCCGCCGGGGCGGTGCTCACCGGCGAGCACGTGCCCAGCCGGCGGACCCTGCTGGTGCGCACCGGCGCCGGGGTGGCCGCGCTGGGCGTGCTGGTCGCGGCCGGCCTGATGGTCGGGGCCGAGGGTGGCGGCAGCGCGGCCGCGACCAGCGGCGGGGAGCCCGGGTTCGCCGTCGCGCACACCAAGGTGTGGTCCGCCCAGCCCGCCGCGTCCGGGTCGTCGGGTGACGACACGCTGGTCGGCAGCTGGCTGCTGGCCGATGCGGTGGTCCGCGCCGACGCCGCCGGTGTGCGGGCCTACGACCCCGCGGCCGGCAAGCCCGTCTGGTCGGTGGAGCCACCGGCGGCCGGGGCCGTCCCGTGCGGGCTGTCGGCGGGGGTCAACCAGGCGGGGCTGGGCGCGGTGCTGTTCCGGGCCCAGGCCGATCCGAAGAGCCCGTGCACGCTGGTCGCCGCCGTGGACACCAAGACCGGCAAGACCGCGTGGACGAAGACCGTCTCGGACGCCAAGGGTGCGTACGGCGCGCGGATCGGCGTCACCGAGGACAAGGTGATCGCGGTCGGCGACGACCGGGCGGTCGCCTGGGAGTCCGCGGACGGCAAGGACGTCTGGCAGTACACCGGGCAGGGCAAGTTCTGCACCCTGTCCGGCGGCGTGACCGGCAAGACCGTGCTGGTCGCCTCCTCCTGCGCCGACTCGACCCCCGCCGACCAGGCCGTCGCACTGAACACGGCGGACGGCAAGGTCAGTTGGTGGCGCGGCCTGAACAACCGGCCGAAGACGGTGAGCGTGCTGTCCGCCGAGCCGTCCGTCGTCCTCACCACGGGCGAGAAGCCGGAGGACGACCGGGTGTTCGCCTGGGGCGCGGGCGGCGACCCGGCCGCCGAGATCCCGGTGGTCGGCGACGGCGGCTGGCTGGACGTCGCCCACGGCACGTTCTCGGCCACCCCCGAGGTGTTCTTCCAGAACCGCACGATGGTCACCACGCTCGTCCCGGCGAACGGCGGCGGACCGGTCGCGGCGGTCGGTTACGACCTCGACACCGGCAAGCAGCGCTGGAAGGCGCCGACCGCCGCCAAGGGCACCGTCCGGGCGGTCGGCGTCGACGGCGGCGCGCTGGTGCTCGCCGCCGACGAACGCCGCGACCAGCCCGCCCGCCTCAGCCGGTTCCCGCTGGCCGGCGGCCAGGAGGCGACCGGCGGCAACTTCCCGCAGGGCACCGGTTCGCTGCTGGTCTCCGGGCGGGTGCTGATCGGCGGCGGGCGGGTGCTCGTGATGCCCGAGCACTCGGCCAACTACGGCACGGCGGCGGGCTACCAGGCGAAGGGCTAGCCCGCCCCCGTCGGGCACGGCTCGCGGCCGCGTTCACGCCGCCGGGACGGCTGTCGGAGCGGGCTGGCCCGGCAGGGCCGGCAGCCAGTCGGCCAGCTCCCGGGCCTCCGAGCCGCGCAGGCCGAGCGCCAGCATGAGGGTGGCCTGCGGGGTCGGCACGAACGGCCGGCGCAGCAGCCTCATCCCGGCCTGCTCGGGTGTCCGGTCCGCCTTGCGCTGGTTGTCCTCCGGGCACGCGGCCACGGTGTTCAACCAGCTGTCCTCCCCACCGCGCGACCTGGGCTGCAGGTGGTCCACCGTGGTGGCCCGCCGCCCGCAGTACGCGCACAGGTGCTGGTCCCGGGCCAGGACACCCCGCCGCGACCACGGCGCCTGTTGTCGGAACGGCACTCTCACGTAGCGCTGAAGCCTGATCACCCGGGGCACCGGGATGCTGACGCCCGTCCCCCGGACCGTGCGCAGCGGATGCGCCTGCTCCACCACCGCCTTGTCCTGGAGCACCAGGACGACGGCGCGCTGGAGCGACACCGTCGTCAGGGGCTCGTAGCTCGCGTTCAGAACCAGCGTGTTGCGCACTTGGCACACCCTTCCCGTGGGCGTGCCACGGCGGCACGACCGTCTCCACACACGTCACTGCCGCCGCACGGCGGTGACACCACTCTGAACGGGCCCACAGCCGACGAACAACGGAATTTCCGGTATCGGGCAGGCGCCGGAGGGGCCGGGGGAGGAATGCGGCACGACGCTCGGGGAAAACCCGCTGGCCCCGACCGCGTAGGCTCTACCACGCTGGAGTCGTACCGACCCGGGGTCCGAGAGAACCGGGCCCGCCACCGGGCGGGCGCCCGATCGAAGGAGAAGCGTGACCGTGACGGACATCGTCGACGAGCTGCGGTGGCGGGGGCTGATCGCCCTGTCCACCGACGAGGACGCACTGCGCAAGGCGTTCGCGGACGGCCCGGTCACGTTCTATTGCGGCTTCGACCCGACGGCCCCCAGCCTGCACCTCGGCAACCTCGTGCAGATCCTCACCATGCGCCGCATCCAGCAGGCGGGAAACCTCCCGCTCGGCCTGGTCGGCGGCGCCACGGGCCTCATCGGTGACCCGAAGCCCACCGCCGAGCGCGTCCTCAACGACCCCGAGACGGTGGCCGGCTGGGTCGAGCGACTGCGGGGCCAGATCTCGCGATTCCTCGATTTCGAGGGCCCCTACGCGGCGCGCATGGTCAACAACCTGGACTGGACGTCCGGGATGTCGGCCATCAGCCTGCTGCGCGACGTGGGCAAGTACTTCCGCGTCAACAACATGATCGCCAAGGAGGCCGTCGCCCGACGGCTCAACTCCGACGCGGGTATCAGCTACACCGAGTTCAGCTACCAGATCCTGCAAGGCATGGACTACCTGGAGCTGAACCGTCGCTACGGCTGCACCCTGCAGACCGGTGGCAGTGACCAGTGGGGCAACCTGACCGCCGGCACGGACCTGATCCGCAAGGCCGACGCCAAGTCCGTGCACGCGCTGGCCACGCCGCTGATCGTCAAGGCCGACGGCACCAAGTTCGGCAAGACCGAGTCCGGCACGGTCTGGCTCGACCCCGAGCTGACCACCCCGTACGCCTTCTACCAGTTCTGGCTGAACGCGGACGACCGGGACGTCCCCAACTTCCTGCGGATCTTCAGCTTCCGCTCGAAGGAGGAGATCGAGGAGCTGGAGCGCGAGACCACCGAGCGCCCCGCCGCCCGCCTCGCCCAGCGAGCCCTCGCCGAGGAGCTCACCACCCTCGTCCACGGCGCCGAGCAGTACGAGCGCGCGGTCGCCGCGTCCAAGGCGCTGTTCGGACAGGGCGACCTCGCCGACCTGGAGGCGCCGACCCTGGCCGCCGCCTTGTCCGAGGTCCCGAAGGCCGAGGTGGCCGAACTCCAGTCGGTGGTCGACCTGTTGGTCGCCGTCGGCTTGGCACCGAGCCGTTCGGCCGCCCGCCGCACGGTCAAGGAGGGCGGCGCCTACCTCAACAACGTCAAGGTGACGGACGAGGAAGCGGTGCCGGCTGAGGCCGACCTGCTGCACGGCCGCTGGCTCGTGCTGCGCCGCGGCAAGCGCAACCTGGCGGCGGCGGAGTTGGTTCCGGCTACGGCGTGACCGAAACACGACGCCGCTGAGCTGCGGCTTCGACATACGAGGGCGGGATCCAGCCGGATCCCGCCCTCAGTGTTTGACGATGTCGTCCGGGTGGCCTAGTGTTGAACGAGTCGCTGATGCGGCCACCCCACTCTGCGGGACCCACCCTCACCTCGATTCCCATTGACATGGGTTTGTTGGCATTTCCGTCAACCGTGGTGAGTGTGAATTTCGGGTAACAACCGAAATGCGCTAATGTGGAGGCCGTCGCGGAAAGCGGCCCGACCAGTTCGGGAAATCGGATGAATGAAACTCCGGAAAACGGAGCGGAAAACATCTGGTAAGCTGGAAACACGAAAGAACGAAGCGCCCGGAGGGCCCGCTGGAAGGCGGTCCGAAGGAAGTGTCCGTTCC
>NZ_JBHWIO010000006.1:144150-179276 GCF_042732075.1 Kitasatospora sp. NPDC059812 | reverse complement strand
CCTGGGGCACGGGCCGCGCCCTCGGCCCCCCGGCCCGCACCCCAGGCCCGCGCCCTCGGTGCCCCGCCCGACGCCGCCCGGACGTACCGTGGAACACGGAGGGCGCGTCATGCACGGCACCGGGACCCACTTCACCGACCGGACCGACGCGGGCCGGCGGCTGGCCGCCCGCGTGGGCCACTTGGGCGGCGCCGACACCGTGGTGGTGGCCCTGCCCAGGGGCGGGGTTCCGGTGGCCGCCGAGGTGGCGGCCGCGCTCGGCGCGCCGCTGGACATCTGCGTGATCCGCAAGCTCGGCGTGCCCTACCAACCCGAGCTGGGCATGGGGGCGATCGGCGAGGACGGCGTCCGGGTGCTGAACGAGCAGGTCATCCGGCTGGCCGGGGTCGGCGACGACCAGCTGGCCGCCGTGGAGCGGCGCGAGCGCACCGAGTTGGAGCGCCGGGCCCGCCGCTACCGGGGCGGCCGCCCGCCCGCCGACCTGCGCGGCCGCACGGTGATCGTGGTGGACGACGGCGTCGCCACCGGCTCCACCGCCCGGGCCGCCTGCCGGATCGTCCGGGCCCGGGGCGCGGCCCGGGTGGTGCTCGCCGTCCCGGTGGCCCCGGCGGACTGGACGCAGCGCCTGTCCGAGGTCGCCGACGAGCTGGTCTGCGTCGGTACGCCGTCGCCGTTCTTCTCGATCGGCGAGTTCTACGGGGACTTCGCGCAGACCGGCGACGAGGAGGTCCTGCGGCTGCTCGCCGAGGCCGCGGGCGGGCGCGTGCCAGGGCCGGTGGGCGTGGACCGCGAGCTGGTCCTGCGCGCCGCCGGTGTGCGCCTCGCCGGCCGGCTGACCGTCCCCGCCGCACCGAGCGGCATCGTGCTCTTCGCGCACGGCAGCGGCAGCGGCCGGCGCAGCCCGCGCAACCGGCACGTCGCCCGGTACCTGAACCGCTCCGGGCTGGCCACGCTGCTGTTCGACCTGCTCACCGAGGCGGAGGAGCCGGACCGCCGCAAGGTGTTCGACGTCGGTCTGCTCGGTGACCGGCTGACCGCCGTCGCCGAGGAGCTGGGCCGGCTGGAGGAGACCCGCGGCCTGCCGCTCGGCCTCTTCGGCGCCAGCACCGGCGCCGCGGCCGCGCTGCACACCGCCGCCGCCCTGCACACCGCCACCTCGCTCGGGCCCGCCGTCGGCGCGGTGGTCTCCCGCGGCGGGCGCCCCGACCTCGCCGGTCCCGACGTCCTGGGCCGGGTGAGCGCCCCGACGCTGCTCGTGGTCGGCGGCCTGGACACCACCGTGATCGACCTGAACCGGCGGGCCCGGGCCCGGCTGCACTGCGTGAGCGAACTGGCGGTGGTGCCGGGTGCGGGCCATCTGTTCGAGGAGCCGGGCACGTTGGACCAGGTCGCCGAGCTCGCCGGGGCCTGGTTCCTGCGCCACCTCGCCCCGCCCGGGACCGTCCAGGAGCCGGTGTCGCGGACCCCGTGAACCGGCCCCGATCGCAGCGCATTTTGCGCAGCCGAATGCGGGATTTCCTGATCAGCTTGTACACATTGAACAGTGAAATCCCGACCTGTTGCCCAGCTACCCGGACAGGAGCAAGCTCTCCGCCAGCCGCACCGCCCACCCGTTCGCGGCGCGGCCGCCTCAAGCGGACGCCTCAGAGCCGAGGCCAAAAGTGGAGGAACGACCGATGACCCCGCAGTCCCACGCCCTTGAGCTGACCCCCGAGGAGCGCGAGGCCGGCCTCGACGCCGACCAGCTGCGCCGCCTCGTCGGCCTCGTCGAGCACGACCCGGCCACCGACCCGTTCCCGGTCACCGCGCAGGACGCGGTCGTCTTCGTGGTCGGCAACGCCACCCAGACGGCCCAGTTCTACCAGGCCGTGTTCGGCATGGAGCTGGTCGCCTACTCCGGCCCGGAGACCGGCCGTCGCGACCGCAAGGCCTTCGTGCTCCGCTCCGGCTCCTGCCGCTTCGTGATCAAGGGCGGGGTGCTGCCGGACAGCCCGCTGCTGGACCACCACCGCCGCCACGGCGACGGCGTCGTCGACCTGGCCCTGGAGGTCCCGGACGTCGACAAGTGCATCGCGCACGCCCGCGCAACCGGCGCGACCGTCCTGGAGGAGCCGAACGACGTCTCCGACGAGAACGGCACCGTGCGCCGCGCGGCCATCGCCACCTACGGCGAGACCCGCCACACCCTGATCGACCGCTCCCGCTACCACGGCCCCTACCTGCCGGGGTACATCACCGCGCAGAGCAAGGTCCAGCACCCGGAGGGCTCGCCCAAGCGCCTGTTCCAGGCCCTCGACCACGCCGTCGGCAACGTCGAGCTGGGCCGGATGGACGAGTGGGTTTCGTTCTACAACCGGGTCATGGGCTTCGTGAACATGGCCGAGTTCGTCGGCGACGACATCGCCACCGACTACTCCGCCCTGATGTCCAAGGTCGTCGCCAGCGGCAACCACCGGGTGAAGTTCCCGCTCAACGAGCCGGCCATCGCCAAGAAGCGGTCGCAGATCGACGAGTACCTGGAGTTCTACACCGGCCCCGGCTGCCAGCACATGGCGCTCGCCACCAACGACATCCTCACCACCGTCGACGTGCTGCGCTCGCGCGGCGTGGAGTTCCTCAACACCCCCGACTCGTACTACGACGACCCGGAGCTGCGCGCCCGGATCGGCAAGGTGCGGGTGGACATCAACGAGCTGAAGTCGCGCGGCATCCTGGTCGACCGCGACGAGGACGGCTACCTGCTGCAGATCTTCACCAAGCCGATCGGCGACCGCCCCACCGTCTTCTACGAGTTCATCGAGCGGCACGGTTCGCTGGGCTTCGGCAAGGGCAACTTCAAGGCGCTGTTCGAGGCGATCGAGCGCGAGCAGGACGCCCGCGGCAACCTGTGAGTGCTGGGGAGCCCTGAGCACGGGGAGTCCTGAACACGGGGGAACCCCGGGCGCTGAGCAGCTCTGAACACTGAGAAGCTCTGAGCACCGGGGAACTCTGAGCACGGTCGGGCGTACCGTGAGGACGGTCGGCTGAGCACGGTCGAGGAGGAGCAGGGAGATGGCGTACTACCGGCAGCTGGGCAGCATCCCGCCCAAGCGGCACACCCAGCACCGCACACCCGAAGGCGGGCTGTACTACGAGGAGTTGATGGGCGAGGAGGGGTTCTCGTCGGACTCCTCGCTGCTCTACCACCGGGGTATCCCCTCGGCCGTGGTGAACGCGGTGCCGTGGGAGCTGCCGGACCAGTCCACGGTGCCCAACCACCCCCTGCTCCCCCGCCACCTCAAGCTGCACGAGCTGTTCGCGGACCAGGAATGGAAGTCCGCGGACGTCATCGGCAGCCGCCGCCTGGTCCTCGGCAACGGCGACGTGCGGATCTCGTACGTCGCCGCCGGGGCCCCGAGCGAGCTGTACCGCAACGGGCTCGGTGACGAGTGCGTGTACGTGGAGTCCGGCTCCGGCACGGTCGAGACGGTCTTCGGCTCGATCGAGGTCGGCCAGGGCGACTACGTGATCATCCCGCGCGCCACCACCCACCGCTGGGTGCCGGCCGGGGACGAACCGCTGCGCGCGTACTGCATCGAGGCGAACAGCCACATCACCCCGGCCAAGCGCTACCTCTCCAAGTACGGGCAGCTGCTGGAGCACGCGCCGTACTGCGAGCGGGACTTCCGCGGCCCGGTCGGCCCGCTGGTCGTCGACGCCGACGGGGATGCCGCCGGAGACGCCTCCGGAGACGTCGACGTGCTGGTCAAGCACCGCGGCCCGAACGGTGTCTCGGGCACCCGCTACACCGTGCCGCACCACCCCTTCGACGTGGTCGGCTGGGACGGCTGCCTGTACCCGTACGCCTTCAACATCCGGGACTTCGAACCGATCACCGGCCGGGTCCACCAGCCGCCGCCGGCCCACCAGGTGTTCGAGGGCAACGGCTTCGTGATCTGCAACTTCGTTCCGCGCAAGGTGGATTACCACCCGCTGTCGATCCCGGTGCCGTACTACCACGCCAACGTGGACAGCGACGAGGTCATGTTCTACTGCGGCGGCGACTACGCGGCCCGCAAGGGCTCGGGCATCGGCCAGGGCTCGATCTCGCTGCACCCCGGCGGGCACACCCACGGGCCGCAGCCGGGCGCGTACGAGCGCAGCATCGGCGTGGAGTTCTTCGACGAACTCGCCGTCATGGTGGACACGTTCCGCCCGCTGGAGCTCGGCGAGGGCGGCCGGGCCGGCGAGGACGGCAACTACGCCTGGACCTGGGCCGGTCGGGGGCCCGGGCGATGAGCGCCGCCTCGTCCGCCGTGACCAACCGGACGGGCCCCGGGGCGATCCCCGAGCTGTTCCACGGGCTCTTCGACGACGCCGCGGTGTTCCCCCCGGGGAACCTGCCGGTCGCCGAGGCGGTGCCCGCGCACCGCGGGCACCGCGCGGCCTGGTACGCCGAGGCGGTCGGCCCGCTCCTGTGCGGAGCGGGCCGGCTGGGCGAGTTGGCCGCGGCGGCTTCGGGCGGCGCGCCGCTCAGGGTCGGGCTCGTACTGCCGGGGGGCAGTGCCGAGCTCGGCCCGGCGCTCGCCGCCGCCGCACCCTTCGAGGTGGTCGGCGTCGAACTCGCCGTCCGGGACGCCGCCGAGGCGGTCGCCGCCCTGGACCGGCTGCTGCCGCCGAACGTCCCGGCCGCCGTCGAGCTGCCGCGCGAACTCCTGCGCGGCGACGGCCTGGACGAGGTGCTGGACGTGCTCGTCGACAGCCCCTACCGGGCGAAGTTCCGCACCGGCGGGGTGGTGGCCGAGGCGTTCCCGGACGAGGAGGAGCTGGCCGCCTTCCTCACCGGCTGCGCACTGCGCGGACTGCCGTACAAGTGCACCGCCGGACTGCACAACGCCGTCCGGCACACCGACCCGGCCACCGGCTTCGAGCACCACGGTTTCCTCAACGTGCTGCTGGCCGCGCAGGAGACCGACCGGGCCGCAGCAGCGGCGATACTGGCGGAGCGCGACGGTTCGGTGCTGGCCAAGGCCGCCCATGCACTGACCGACCGTCAGGTTACGGTGATCCGGAACTCGTTCACCGCGTTCGGCACGTGCAGCATCGCCGAGCCCCTGGACGACCTGGCCGCGCTCGGCCTGCTGCCGTCCACGTCACTGCCCCAGGAGGACCGTTGAGCACCACCCCCCGCAGCTGGCTCGCCAGCGCCCAGGACTCGCCGTTCGGCGTGCACAACCTGCCGTACGGCGTGTTCACCGCCGCCGACCAGCCCGGCCGGCGCCGGATCGGCGTGCGCGTCGGGGACTTCGTGCTGGACGCCGCGGCGGCCGCCCGGGCGGCCGGGGCGCCGTCCGTGCTGCTGGCCGCGGACTCGCTCAACCCGCTGCTGGCGGCAGGGCGTTCGACCTGGACGCAGGTCCGGGCCGACCTCACCCGATGGCTGACGGACGAGTCCTACCGCGAGGCGCTGTCGCCTGCGCTGCTGCCGGCGGGCGAGGTCCAGCTGCACCTGCCGTTCGAGGTCGCCGACTACGTCGACTTCTACGCCTCCGAGCACCACGCCACCAACCTGGGCCGGATCTTCCGCCCGGGCTCGGAGCCGCTCACCCCCAACTGGAAGCACCTGCCCATCGGTTACCACGGGCGGGCCGGCACGGTGGTCGTCTCCGGCACCCCGGTGGTGCGGCCCCACGGGCAGCGCAAGGCGCCCGCCGACCCGGCGCCGTCGTTCGGGCCGACCCGGCGGCTGGACATCGAGGCGGAGGTCGGCTTCGTCGTCGGCACCCCGTCCGAGCTGGGCCGACCGGTCGTCCTGGACGACTTCCGCGAGCACGTGTTCGGCGTCTGCCTGGTCAACGACTGGTCCGCGCGCGACATCCAGGCCTGGGAGTACGTGCCGCTCGGCCCGTTCCTCGGCAAGTCCTTCACCACCTCCGTCTCCCCGTGGATCGTCCCGCTGGACGCCCTGCAGCACGCCCGGGTCGCGCCGCCCGAGCGTGACGTCGAGCCGCTGGCGTACCTGGACGACCGCGACGGCGAGCCGTGGGGACTGGACCTGGCGCTGGAAGTCCGGCTGAACGGGCACCTGGTGTCCCGGCCGCCGTTCGCCTCGATGTACTGGACGGCACAGCAGCAGCTCACCCACATGACGGTCAACGGTGCCTCGCTGCGCACCGGCGACCTGTTCGCCTCGGGCACCGTCAGCGGGCCGGAGCCGGAAACCCGCGGCGCGCTGATCGAGCTGACGTGGAACGGCGAGGAGCCGCTGAAGCTCCCGGACGGCACCACCCGGACGTTCCTGGAGGACGGCGACGAGGTCACCATCACCGCCACCGCGCCGGGACCGGAGGGCGCCGTCATCGGGTTCGGCGAGGTGACGGGGCGGGTCCAGCCGTAGCGGGCCCGCAGCCGCCGGCCGACAACTGACGGCGAACAGATAACAGCTGACAGATTTCATCATCTGTCAGCTGTTATCTGTTACCCCCGCCCCCTCCCCGAACTCCCCCCGTGCGCCGAACGCACCACGCCTACAGGCCCGCTCCCCCGGTGGCGTCGATGACCCGGCCGGTGACCCAGCGGGCGTCGTCGGAGGCGAGGAAGGCGACGATGTCCGCGATGTCCTCCGGCTGCCCGACCCGGCCGAGGGCCGCGAGCGAGGCCGCATGGGCCTCCGCCTCCGTGTTGCCGCGCAGCCAGCCGGCGTTGACGTCGGTGTCGACGACACCCGGCGCGACCGAGTTGGCGGTGATCCCGCGCGGGCCGAGCTGCTTGGCGAGGTTGAGGGTGAAGGTGTCGAGCGCCCCCTTGGTCGCGCCGTAGGCGATGATCTCCGGCATGGCGAGGCGGGCCGCGCCACTGGAGACGTTGATGATCCGGCCGCCGTCGCGCATCCGGTGCAGGCCGTGCTGGACGACGAAGAACGGCGCGCGGACGTTGACGGCGAAGACCTCGTCGAAGCCCTCCTCGGTGAGCGCGGCGAGGTCGGCACTGCGCCCGATCCCGGCGTTGTTCACGATGATGTCGACGCCGCCGTCGGGCGCGTGCGCGCCGATCCCGGCATCGAACGCCTCCCACAGCGCGGCCGCGTCCCCGTGCCGGCCGAGTTCGGCGTGCAGCGCGAAGGCCCGGCCGCCGTCGGCACGGATGCCCGCGACGACCTCGCCCGCCGCCTCCTGATCGCGGGCGTAGCCGACGGCGACGGTGGCGCCGTCGCGGCCGAGCCTGCGGGCGATCGCCCGGCCGATCCCCCTGCTACCCCCGGTGACCAGCGCGGTCTTGCCCTTGAGTGCCTGCGTGCCCATGACTGAGCCCCTTCCTGCTTCGCCCACCACATTTGTTGAGTGCTCACTCAAGAAAGAAGCTAACACACTTGTTGAGCGGGTGTTCTAAAATTCCGGCATGACCGAGAACCCGACGCGGCCCCGGCGCGGACGACCGCCGACCTTCGACCGGGACGAGGCGCTGACGGCGGCGACCCGGCTGTTCTGGGAGCGCGGCTACGAGGCCACCTCCGTCACCGACCTGACCACCGCCATGGGCATCCGGCCCGGCAGCCTCTACGCCGCGTTCGGCGACAAGCGCTCGCTCTTCGAGGAGGTCGTCCGCCACTACGGGCACTCCCCCGTCGGCGCGTTCGCGGGGGCCGCCCTGCGCGAGGAGGCCAGCGCGTACGCGGCCTTCGCCCGCATCCTGCGGGAGGCGGCGGCCATCTACCCCGACCCCTCGCACCCGGCCGGCTGCCTGGTGATCAGCGCCGCCACCAACGTCTCCCCGCAGGACGCCGAGGTCCAGGCCCACCTGCGCGACCTGCGCAACCGCAACCTCCACGTCTTCGAGACCAGGCTGCACACGGCTCAGGCGGACGGCGAACTCCCGCCCGACGCCGACCCGCACGCGCTGGCCGGCTACTTCGGCGCGGTCATCCAGGGCATGTCGCAGCAGGCCCGGGACGGCGCCACCGCCGCCGACCTGGCCCGGACCGCCGAACTCGCCCTGCGCGCCTGGCCGTAGGGACCCGAACCGGGCCCAGCCGGCCGGTCGGCCGTGAGGACGGTCCGCCGGTCGACGGGTCGGCCGTGAGGACGGCCCGCCGCCCGGTCGGGTGATCACGGCTCCGCGCCGCCCCGGTACGGTGGACGACAGGAGTCGTCAAGACCGAGGAACGACCGAACGACCGAACGACGGGAACGGACCCGATGAACGCAGAGGTGGCGGAGGTCCAGGTCTCCCTGGACGGCGGGGCCGGGCGGATCGTGCTGAACCGACCGCGGGCGCTCAACTCGCTGACCCACGGCATGATCACCACCGTCCACACGACGCTGACCGAGTGGGCCACGGACGACCGGGTACGCACCGTCGTCCTGACCGGCGCCGGCGAGCGCGGCCTCTGCGCCGGGGCCGACCTCCGCGCACTGCACGACGACGCCAGGGCCGGCGGAGCCGGCACCCGGGCCTTCTTCCGCGACGAGTACCGGCTGAACGCGCTGATCGCCCACTACCCGAAGCCGTACGTCGCGGTGATGGACGGCATCACCATGGGCGGCGGCATCGGCCTGTCCGCCCACGGCGGGCTCCGGATCGTCACCGAACGTTCCACCGTCGCGATGCCCGAGACCCGGATCGGGCTGGTCCCGGACGTCGGCGGCAGTCGGCTGCTCGCGCTCGCCCCGGGCGAGTTGGGCACCCACCTCGGACTCACCTCGGCCTCGATGGGCCCCGGTGACGCGCTGCTGTGCGGGTTCGCCGACCACTTCGTCCCCTCGACACGGATCGCGGCGCTGCTCGACGCCCTGGCCGAGAGCCCCGACCCCGCCGCCGCCGCCGTCGCCTCGCACGCCGAGCCCGCGCCGGGGTCCGCGCTCGCGGAGCAGCGCGGCTGGATCGACGCCTGCTACGCGGCCGACACCGTCGAGGAGATCGTCGAACGACTGCTGAACTCCGGCGTGGCGGAGGCGAAGGAGGCCGCGGAGCTGGTCCTCGGCAACTCCCCCACGGCCGTCACGGTGACCCTCGCCGCACTGCGCCGGGCCCGCACGCTCCCCTCCCTGGAGGCCGTGCTCGACCAGGAGTACCGCGTCTCCTGCGCCGCGCTGAGCGGGCCTGACCTGGTCGAGGGCATCCGCGCCCAGGTGATCGACAAGGACCGCACCCCGCGCTGGTCCCCGGCCTCGCTCGCCGAGGTCGGGGAGGCGGAGGTCGCCCGCTTCCTCGCCCCGCGCGTGGGCGACGAGTTGGGCCTGGCCTGACCGGGCTGCGCCGCGGCCCCGCATCACCACGCGCCATGAACCACGAGTCGTGAACCACGAGTCGTGAACCACGCGTCACGAACCACGATCAAGGAGCCCGCATGACCCGCCCGATCCCGCTGCCGCCCGCCGGGGACGCCGACCCGCTGTCCCGGGTGCCGCTCGGCGAGCAGGTGCGCGGACTGCTGCTGGAGGGCCTGCTGAACGGGCGCTGGCAGCCCGGCGACCGGATCGTGGAACGGCGCCTGGCCGCCGAGTTGAACGTCAGCCAGGCGCCGGTGCGCGAGGCGCTGCGCTCGCTGCAGTCGCTCGGGCTGCTCGACGCCGAGCCCAACCGGGGAGTGCGGGTGCGCGAGATCAGCCCGGCCGAACTGCGGGAGGTCTACCAGGTGCGGGCCGCGCTGGAGCGGCTGGCCGCCGAGGCGGCGGTCGTCCGCCTGGCCGGGGACACCGCCGCCCTGGAGCGGCACGCGGAACGGATGGCGGCGGCGGCCGGGGCGGGTGACGCGCTCGGGCAGGCCCGGCACGGCGTGGCCTTCCACCGCGAGATCGTGGCCGCCGCCGGCAACGGGGCACTGCTGCGGACCTGGGAGGGGCTGGGCGTGGAGGTGTGGACGGTGCTGTCGCTGCACCGGGTCCGCCCGGAGCTGCACGAGAACGCGGCCGACCACGCTCCGCTGATCGAGGCCTTCCGGCGGCGGGATCCGGAGGTCGGGCGGCTGTTGGCGGAACACGTCCTGGAGTACGCCGACCGCTCCGCCTGAGCGGATCCGGGCGGGGTCCCGGCGCGGCACTATGGTTCGCATAAAGATGATCGATCATCGCTCACATTACCCTCCAGTAGCGGTTGACGCGCCGCCGGACCACTCCCTACCGTCCATAGAGACCTTCCATGGAGAGAAATGCTATTCCGCATCCCGGAATCGGCACTCTGAAGCACCGGCAAAGGGGAACCATCCGTGTCCCAGCTCGACCAGCTTCCCGACCACGACCCCGAAGAGGTCGCGGAGTGGCGCGCCTCCCTGGACGCCGCCCGCGACTTCGGCGGAGCGCACCGCGCCGCCCACCTGCTGCGCCGCCTCGTCGAACACGCCGAACTGCGCCGGCTCGACGTCCCGCCGCTCCTGGACACCCCGTACGTCAACACCATCCCGACCGGCGCCGAGCCCGAGTTCCCCGGCGACGAGGCGATGGAGCGGCGGATCACCGCCTGGAACCGCTGGAACGCCGCCGCCATGGTGACCAGGGGCAACCACCGCGGCGGCCTCGGCGGGCACATGGCCACGTACGCGTCCGCCGCCTGGCTGTACGAGGTCGGCTTCCAGCACTTCTTCCGCGGCAAGGAGGCCGACGGCTCCGGCGACCAGCTGTACGTCCAGGGCCACGCCGCGCCCGGCGTCTACGCCCGCGCCTTCCTCGAAGGGCGCATCGGCGAGGCCCAGTTGGACCGCTTCCGACAGGAGGCCGGCGGCGACGGCCTGCCCTCGTACCCGCACCCGCGCCGACTGCCGTGGTTCTGGGAGTTCCCGACCGTGTCCATGGGCCTCGGACCGCTGTCGGCCATCCACCAGGCCCGGTTCAACCGGTACTTGACCGCGCGCGGCATCAAGGACACCTCCGGCTCGCACGTCTGGGCGTTCCTCGGCGACGGGGAGATGGACGAGCCGGAGTCGACCGCCGCGCTCGCCCTCGCCGCCCGCGAGGGGCTGGACAACCTCACCTTCGTGGTCAACTGCAACCTCCAGCGCCTGGACGGACCGGTGCGCGGCAACGGCAAGATCGTCCAGGAGCTTGAGCGCCAGTTCCGCGCCGCCGGCTGGAACGTCGTCAAGTCGCTGTGGGGCGAAGCCTGGGACGACCTCCTGGCCCGCGACACCACGGGCGCGCTGGTGCGCAGGCTCGGCGCGGTGCCGGACGGACAGTTCCAGACCTACGCCGCCTCCGACGCCCGCTACGTCCGCGAGCACCTGTTCCAGGCCTCGCCCGAACTCCGGGCGATCGCCGAAACCGTGGACGACCAACGGCTGTTGGAGATCGTCGCGACCTCCCGGGCCGGACACGAACCGCGCAAGGTGTACGCCGCCTACCGGGCGGCGCTGGAGCACCGGGGCGCCCCCACGGTGGTGCTGGTGCAGACGGTCAAGGGCTGGACGCTCGGCCCCGGCTTCGAGGCCCGCAACGCCAACCACCAGATGAAGAAG
This sequence comes from Kitasatospora sp. NPDC059812, assembly GCF_042732075.1. NCBI lineage: Bacteria > Bacillati > Actinomycetota > Actinomycetes > Kitasatosporales > Streptomycetaceae > Kitasatospora > Kitasatospora sp. NPDC059812. Next base: position 167,851 of record NZ_JBHWIO010000006.1, on the reverse strand, counting down.
CTCTCCGGGGCGGAGTTCCGGGCGATGCGCGACCTTCTCGAACTCCCCATTCCCGACAGCGCCCTGACCGGCGAGCTGGTCCCGTACGCGCACCCGGGCCCGGACTCCCCGGAGGCCCGCTACCTCCGGGAGCGGCGCGCCGCGCTGGGCGGCCCCGCGCCCGCCCGCCGGGTGCGCTTCACCCCGCTGCCCGAGCTGCCCGCGAAACCCTTCGAGACGCTGCTCAAGGGCTCCGGCACGCAGGAGATCGCGACCACCATGGCGTTCGTCCGGCTGGTCAAGGACCTGATGCGGGACAAGGCCACCGGCCACCGCTGGGTGCCGATCGTCCCGGACGAGGCGCGCACCTTCGGCATGGAGTCGCTCTTCCCGAGCGCCGGCATCTACTCGCCGCTGGGGCAGACCTACGACCCGGTCGACCGCGACCAGCTGCTCCACTACAAGGAGTCGGCGACCGGCCAGATCCTCAACGAGGGCATCACGGAGGCCGGTTCGATGGCCTCGCTGACCGCCGCCGCGACCGCGTACGCCACCCATGGCGAGCCGGTGATCCCGTTCTACATCTTCTACTCGATGTTCGGCTGGCAGCGCACCGCCGACCAGATGTGGGCCCTGGCCGACCAGTTGGGCCGAGGCTTCCTGATCGGCGCCACCGCCGGACGCACCACGATGACCGGCGAGGGCCTGCAACACGCCGACGGTCACTCGCAGTTGATCGCCTCCACCAACCCGGCGGCGCTGTCCTACGACCCCGCCTTCGGGTACGAGGTCGCGGTGATCGTCCGCGAGGGCCTGCGCCGGATGTACGGCAGCAGCCCCCAACACCCGCACGGCGAGGACGTGTTCTACTACCTGACCGTCTACAACGAGCCGCTGCCACAGCCGCCGCTGCCGACCGGCACGGATGTCACCGACGTTACTGCCGTCGCTGACGTCGCTGACGTCGCTGACGTCACCGACGGCATCCTGCGCGGGCTGTACCGCTACCGCCAGGCGGAGCCCTCGCTGGGCGGCGACGCGCCGCGGCTCCAGCTGCTCGCCTCGGGCACCGCCGTGCGCTGGGCGCTCGCCGCCCAGCAACTGCTCGGCGAGGACTGGGGCGTGGCGGCGGACGTCTGGTCGGCACCCTCCTGGACGGAGCTGCGCCGGGAGGCGCTGGACTGCGACGCGGCCAACCTGGCGCAGGCGGCGGCCGGTACGGGCGCGGCGGCGCGCGTCCCCTACGTGACGCGGGCACTGGCAGGGGCGCCCGGGCCGGTGCTGGCGGTCAGCGACTGGATGCGCGCGGTACCGGACCAGATCCGCCCGTGGGTGGAGCAGGACTGGACGTCGCTGGGCACGGACGGCTTCGGCCTCTCCGACAGCCGGGACGCGGCGCGGCGGCACTTCGGCGTGGACGCCCAGTCGGTCGCGGTGGCGGCGCTGGCCGCGCTGGCGCGCCGGGGCGAGGTCAAGGCGGAGACCGTCCGGCAGGCGGCCGAGCGCTACGGGGTCCGCTTCTGACCCCTGACGCCCCGCGTCCGGAGCCCTGGGCCCCGGCTCCGCAGCGAAGGAGCCGGGCCCGTGACGACCGTCTCGCATACCAAGACTGGCGCGAGGCGGGGCGCGTCGTAGATCGTTGGATGGTCAGGGCGCGCCCGCGCGGCGCCGAGCAGCGGAATGGGAGTCAACGGCGATGACCGAGACCGAGACCTACGAGACGATCCTGGTCGAGCGCAAGGGCCGGGTGGGGCTGATCACGCTCAACCGGCCGAAGGCACTCAACGCGCTGAACACCCAGCTGATGAACGAGGTGGTCGCGGCCGCCACCGCCTTCGACCGGGACCCGGAGATCGGCTGTCTGGTGATCACCGGCTCGGAGAAGGCGTTCGCGGCCGGCGCCGACATCAAGGAGATGCAGGGCAACCGGTTCCCGGACGTCTACCTGGACGACTGGCTGGGCCCCTGGGACCGGCTCGGCGCACTGCGCAAGCCGGTCGTGGCGGCGGTGGCCGGGTTCGCGCTGGGCGGCGGCTGCGAGCTGGCGATGCTGTGCGACATCCTGCTGGCGGCGGACACCGCGAAGTTCGGGCAGCCGGAGATCAAGCTCGGTGTCATCCCGGGCATCGGCGGTTCGCAGCGGCTGACCCGGGCGGTCGGCAAGGCGAAGGCGATGGAACTGTGCCTGACCGGCCGGATGATGGGCGCCGAGGAGGCCGAGCGGGCCGGCCTGGTCTCCCGGATCGTCCCGGCGGACCAGCTTCTGGCCGAGGCCCTGACGGTAGCCGAGACCGTCGCGGCGATGTCCACCCCGGCTGCGGTCATGCTCAAGGAGAGCGTCAACCGCGCCTTCGAGACGACCCTCGCCGAGGGTGTCCGCTTCGAGCGTCGGCTGTTCCACGCGGCGTTCGCCACGGCGGACCAGAAGGAGGGCATGGCGGCGTTCGCGGAGAAGCGCCCGCCGTCCTTCACCAACCGGTGACCTGGCCGCTTACGGCTTACGGCTGACAGGTAACAGCTGACAAGTAACAGATAACAGCTAACAGATTTCGTCATCTGAAATCTGTTAGCTGTTATCTGTCAGGTGTTATCTGTCGGCTGTTACCTGTCAGCTGTTATGCGTCAGCCGCCGTCACACCTCGTCCACCAGCGCCGTGTTGAGCCGGGCGAGCCCGCTACGGGTGGCGGCGACCACGATCTGGTCGCCCGGGGTGAGGCGCCGGGTGCGGTCGGGAAAGTTCCACTGCAACTGCGCACTGCGGGCGAACCGGACGGCGATCACCCGGACGCCGCCCGGGTCCTCCAGGTCGTGCCGGTTCATGCCGATCAGCCCGCTGCCGTCCTCGACCGTCAACTCGGCGATCAGCAGCACGTGCCGGAACACCGACAGCATCCCGCGCACCTCGCGCCCCATCAGGGCGGCGGCGAAGGCGGGTGCGGCCAGGTACGAGACCGAACGCGAGGCCGCGTTGTCCAGCGTCGCGTAGAAGTGCCCGGCGAAGTTGTCGTCGAACAGCCGGACCACCACACGGACTTCGGGATTCCCGTGGCGCGCCTCCAGGGCCGCCTCCAGGTTGGTGGCGTCGTCGCCGCTGACCGCGACCAGCGCCCGGCTGTGCTTCAACCGGGCGCGACGCAACTGCTCCTCGAACGGGCCGTCGCCCAGGACCACCGGGATGCCGAGCGCCCGGGCGGCGGCGATGCCCCGGGCCTGCGGGTCACGCTCCATGCAGACCACCGGCACGCCCAGTTCGTGCAGTTGGGCCGCGACCCGGGTGCCGACGTTGCCGAGGCCGACGACGATCACGTGGTCCCGGGTGCCGGCCCCGGGGTTGCGGGGCTGCCCGCGCCGCCCGGAGCCGAGCACCTCGACCGCGATGGCGGTGGCGACCGGGGCGAAGGTGATCCCGCAGATGGTGATCACCACCTGCGCCACCCGCTGCCACAGCCCGCCCGTCCCGGTCCCGGCGGCGATGTCGGCGAGTTGGTCGGGCTGGGCGGCGCCCGCGAGGTCGAGCAGCGAGATGTAGAGGGTCCAGCCGAAGTTCCGGTTCAGGTACCAGAGCACGCCGAAGGCCATCAGCACCGCGGCGAGGGCGGTGAGCAGCACCAGCCGCATCCGGGCGCTGGTGAAGAAGCGCATCATGTCGAGCAGCCGCCAGCGCGCCCGCCGCGCCCAGCTGATCGGTTCCCTGGGTTCGATGCGCAGCGCTTGGAGGGCGGCCACGCCGTCCGGTTCCTCCTCGGGCGCCGGCTCCGGTTCCGCTTCGCGGCGGACGCCACCGGGGCGGACCGGCCCGTCGTCGCCGAACTCGCTGGCGAGCCGGACGAAGTCGGCCGAGTCGCCGCGCTGTTCGGGCAGCAGGCGGATCTTGCTGAGGTCCTGGCGGTCGATGTGGTCGGCGACCACGCAGATCCGGTCGGAGGTGATGGCCTCGTCGAAGGCGATGTGCAGGAAGCGTCCACCGATCTCGACCGAGTTGGGCCGCCCGAGCGCCGCCGCGGCGAAGGCGGGTGCGGCGGTGGCGGATCCGGAGAGCGCGGCACCGTTCCTGAGCAGCCGTTCGATGTTCTCACCGAGGCGCTGGTTGAACATCCGGAGCACGATCCGGATGTCCGGGTTGTGGCCTTGGGCGCTGAGCGCGGCGTGGATGTTGTCCTGGTCGCTGCCCTCGACGAGGGCGAGGCCGCGGGCGGTGTCGATCGACACCTCGCGCAGCGCCTCGTCGGTGATGCTGGCGTACTCGACGACGGCGGCGACGCCGGGGAGTTGCTCGATCTGCGGCGCGTGGTCGCGGGTGCGATCGGCGACCAGGACGACGACCGGGACCTCGTAGTGCTCGACGAGTTCCAGGACCAGCCGGTGGGCAAGCGCGTTGCCCCCGCAGACGATGTAGTGCTGACTGACCGGCTCTACCGAACGGGTCCCCCACCCTTCAGAAGTCATACCGCCGGATGATATCGACGGCAGGTGGCCGGACGGTGTCGTTCCGGCGACCGGCAGGCCACCGGAGCCACTCCATCGAACATTCGTCTCCTCCGCACGCCCTCTCCCATCCCCCTTCCGTCCCCCTCCGCTTCCTCTCCCCCCTCTCTTGTCTCCGTCCCCCGAACGGCCGTACCCGACGCGCCGGTCGACAGTGGCCCGGCCAGGCTGGGGTTCGGCCCCTGCCCGTCCCCGGCCCCGAGGAGTACACCACCGTGGTTTCCCCGATCATCACCCCCGACGGTTCCCCGGTCCAGGGTCCGCTCGGCCAACTCGCCAAGGCCGCCTGGCAGGTCCTGCTGCTCGCCGGAATCGTCTCGCTGGCCCTCGGAATCGTCGTCTTCGTCTGGCCGAAGGAGACCCTGCTGGTGGTGGGCGTGCTGTTCGGCCTCTACCTGCTGGTCATCGGCATCGTGCAGCTGATCGCCGCGTTCGGCACCCACGCGACCACCGCGCTGCGGGTGCTGGCCTTCATCAGCGGGGCGATCTGCGTCCTGCTGGGGCTGCTCTGCTTCCGCAGCGCGGCGCAGTCGCTGCTCCTGCTGGCGATCTGGATCGGCATCGGCTGGCTGTTCCGGGGCATCACCCAGCTCGCCGCCGCGGTCTCCGACCCGGCGATGCCGGCCCGTGGCTGGCAGGCCTTCGCAGGCGTGGCCAACACGGTGGCCGGTGTGCTGCTACTGGTCTGGCCGGTCGGTTCGATCGCCGCGTTGGCCGTCCTGGCCGGCTGCTGGCTGGTGATCCTCGGACTGATCGAGATCGTGACGGCCCTCCAGATGCGCGGCCGGGCCAAACAGATCCCGGCGGGGGTCTGACTCCACGGCCTGACCTCACGGGCCTGACTCCACGGGTCTCACTCCGTAGCTAGCGCGTCGGCGCGTAGCCGATCCGGAACGTGGCGGCCTCCAGCCGTTCCGGTGTGAGCCGGACGTCCGTCAGCCGCTCGGCCAGCGCGAACGCGGCCTCGGTGTGCAGGTCGTGACCCTCCCCGTCGAGCTGGAAGCCGCAGGCCGTCAGCAGCGCGGGGACACCGGGGGCGTCGGCGTCCGAACCGTGCCGCTGGGTGGGGAACAGCGGCTCGAACTGGAGCCGGCAGCTGCCCTGTTCCCACCAGTTGAAGTGGTCCACCGCGACGGCGTTCCGGAAGTGCGAGACCAGCCGGGTGCCGTTGGCGAGGCGGCGGATGACGTCGGGCAGGCTGCCGAGGTAGCCGAAGACCTCGACGACGACGGCCCACCCATCGAGTTCGGTGACGGCGACGAGCAGCCGGTCGTCCTCCGGCTCGATCCGGGCCTCCGCCTCCTCGTCCTCCCCGTCGTCGAAGGTCTCCCAGGCGGCGACCACGGCGTCCAGGCCGGTGACCTCCCGACCGGGCAGGGCGCCGAAGCGGCGCAGCAGTTCGTCGGCGGTGATCCCCTCGACCAGCGTCAGGCAGTGGGCCGCCCCGGGGATGGGGTAGCGCTGCTCGAACCAGGTGTAGTCGGTGGCGTGTGCAGTCATGCGCCGATGCTGCCAGCTGCCTGTGACACCGCCGGCCGGGGCGGCGGTTGCGTGGCGTCCTCAGAGCCAGACCGGCGCGTCCGTCCCCCAGCGCCCCGGCGGGCGGGACCAGTCGGTGGGCGCGCCGGTGTAGGCGATGGGCGGCAGGGCGTGGCGCAGCCGTCCGTAGGCGGAGTCGGTCTCGGCGAGCCACCGTGCCGGGTCGTACGCCCCGGTGTCCGGAGCACCGTCCGCCGGGGCACCGTCCGCCGGGGCAGCGTCCGCCGGGGCAGCAGGGGCGGGCGCCTCGGGCGGGATGCCGTGCAGCAGCCACGAGGCCGTACCGGCGAGGGAGAACCGCAGGTGGCGGCCGCCGGGCCGGCCGGTGCGCTGCTCGGTGAGGGCGCGCAGGATGGCGGCGGCGACGAGGTAGCCGGTGCCGTGGTCGAGGGCCTGGGCGGGCAGTACGCCCGGGCGGCCGTCGGGGCCGGCCTCGTGGGCGGCGATGCCGACGCCGGCCTGGACGAGGCTGTCGAAGCCGCGCCGGCCGGCCCAGGGGCCGGTCCAGCCCCAGGCGCAGAGCTGCGCGACGATCAGGCCGGGGTGGCGGGCCGACAGTGCGTCTGGGGCGAGGCCGTGCGCGTCGAGGGCTCCGGGGCGGTAGCCGGTGACGAGGACGTCGGCGGTGGCGAGCAGGCCGTCGAAGACGGCGCGGTCGGCGGGATCGGTGAGGTCGAGGCGGGTGGAGCGCTTGCCGAAGCCGGTGTCGGCGTGGGCGTCGTCGGCCTCGGGGAGGTGGGGCGGGTCGACGCGCAGGACGTCGGCGCCCAGCAGGGCGAGGGTGCGGGTGGCGACCGGGCCGGCGATGACCCGGGTGAGGTCGAGGACGCGGATCCCGGCGGCGGGCCGCTCGGGGCCGGCGTCGCCGAGCGGGCGGACGGGCGCGGTGCCGGTCACCCGGCTCTCCACCAGGGGGTGCGCGGTGGCACTCACCGGCGCGACGGCTACGGCGAGCGCCCCCGCTTCGAACGCCCGCTCCTGGACCTGCGCCGCCGGCAGTTCGCCCAGCAGCTTGGCGAGCATTTCGGGCCCGGCGTCGGCGGGCAGGTCGAGGGCGGCGAGCAGTCGGGTGCGGTGGTGCGGGTAGTTGGCGTGGGTGCGGACCCAGCCGTCGGCGGCGCGCCAGAAGCCGGAGTGCGGGGCGAAGCTGACGGGCGTGCGGCCGTCGACGGTCAGGTGGCGTTCGCTGACGAAGGCCGTGGCGACGGCGCCCTGGTCCACCCGGACGGCGGGGACCGGGCCGCCGGCGCGGTGGGCGGCAAGTTCGGCGGCGGCCAGCGAGCAGGCGGCCACGGTGGCCCGGGCGAGCCTGCGCACCGGCAGGCCGGAGGCCAGGACGTCGCCGGGGCCGTGGAAGGAGACCCGCCCCAGCAGCTCGGCCGATCCGCCGAGGGCGGCCCAGAGGTCGGCGGCGGGCCGGTCCGCAGGTTCCCCTCCGGCGGCGGGCTGTTCGGTGGACGCGGGCTGATCGCCGGACGCAGGCTGATCGGCGGGCCAGGTGCCGGGGAAGGTCGGACGCTCTGTCATGCCCGGCATTGTGCTCCCGTTCTCAGGCGCTCGCCGTGACGCCCGCCACCAGCATCAGCAGCACCGCCGAGACGAGGGTCATCCGGCGCGCCGCACGCGGGGTGCCGCCGAGCCGGCCGCCCAGGCGTCCGCTGGCGTGCGCGACCAGCCCGTACACGACGGCGCAGGCCAGCACGTTGAGCGAGCCGAGGGCGAGCACCTGCCCGCCGACCGGCAGCGCGGCGCCCGGCTCGACGAACTGCGGCACCAGGGAGAGGTAGAGCAGCAGCCCCTTGGGGTTGAGCAGGGCGGTCAGCATGCTCTGACGCAGCACGGTCGCGGTGGGCTGCGGCTTGGGCTCGGTGAGGGCCGTGGCGCCCCCGCCCTTGCGCAGCGCGAGCAGCATGGTGACGGCCAGCACCAGCAGGTACGCGGCGCCGGTGAGGCGCAGGACGGGCAGGGCGGCGGGGACGGCACGCAGCGCGGCGGCCAGGCCGGCGCTGGAGAGCAGGGTGTGGACGGCGTAGCCGGCGCAGACGCCGCCGACCGCGATGAAGGCGGCGCGCCGACCCTGGCCGAGGCCTCGGGCGGCGATGTAGAGCCAGTCGGGCCCCGGTGTGCAGACCAGCAGCAGGTCGACTCCGAGGAAGAGAAGGAGGGCATGGGTGTCCATGGGTGGCGGTGACCTGTCGTGCTCGTTCGGGCGGGTCCCGGCCGTTGGTCCGGTGATCCTCGCGGCACCTGTCCGGTGCGTTCGGTCACTGAAGGTAGCCGGATAGCCCTGGCACGCGATGGCCACTTCCTGCTGGTCCGGCCCGCGTTTTGGCAGAATGTTGCGCCATGGACCGAATCGACCGCAGAATCCTCCGCGAGCTCCAGCAGGACGGCCGCCTGACCAACGCCGACCTGGCCGCCCGGGTGGACCTCACCCCCTCCCCCTGCCTGCGCCGGGTCCGACAGCTGGAGCAGGACGGCGTGATCCGCGGCTACCGGGCGCTCCTGGACGGCACGGCGGTCGGACGCGGCTTCCAACCCTTCGTCACGATCACCATGCGTCACGAGGATCAGGTGACGGTCGCCGAGTTCGAACGCCGGGTGGCGGAGCTGCCGGAAGTGGTGGAGGCGCACCGCCTCTTCGGGGAACCCGACTACCTGCTGCGCATCGCGGTGGCCGACATCGCCGCGTACGAGCGCTTCATCACCGACGTGCTCTCGGGCCTGCCGGGGATCGCGCAGGTCAACTCGCATCTGACGATGAAGCAGGTGAAGGCCGACCGAGGGCTGCCGATCGGCGGGTAGGCTGCGAACGGGGGCCGCCGCGGCCGCCCGTACGGGGGACAGCGCGACAAGGGGAGCTCCATGCACGCGGTCCGCCGCCTCGATCTCGGGTACTTCGTCCGGCCTGCGTCCGAGGTGGGCGGCCCGGAGCCGCGGGTGGAGCCGGTCCTCGCGTACCTGGTCCGCCGCCCGGAGGGGCTGCTGCTGTTCGACACCGGGATCGGCGCAGGCGAGCCCGAGACCGAAGCGCACTACCGCCCGGTCCGCCGCCCGCTGACGGAGGCGCTCGCGGCCGTCGGCGTCGCCTGCGCCGACATCGACCTGGTGGTCAACTGCCACCTCCACTTCGACCACTGCGGCGGCAATCCGCTGCTCGCCGGCACGCCCGTCCTCGTCCAGGCGGCCGAACTGGCCGCCGCCCGGCGCGGCGCGTACACCATCGACGCGCTGGTCGACTTCCCCGGCGCCGACTACCGCGAACTGGACGGCGAGACGGAGGTCTGGCCGGGCGTACGGGTGCTGCCGACGCCCGGGCACACCGGCGGCCACCAGTCACTGGTGGTCGAGCGGCCCGGCGGCGGCGCGGTGATGCTGGCCGGGCAGGCGTACGACTTCGCGTCCGAGTACGGCCAGGCGGTGCTCGCCCGGCGGGCGTCGCGCGAGGGCGTGGCCGCGCCGCTGCCCGGTTACCGGGCCTGGCTGGACCGGGTGGCGGAGTACGGGCCGCGCCGGGTTCTGTTCGCGCACGACCACGCGGTCTGGGAACCGGTCGGATAGGGCCAACGGCCGGGCCAGGCACAGTTCAGGGGGTCCGGAGGCTCGGAGGCTCGGAGGCTCTGAGAGTTCAGAGTGCTCAGAGGACTCGGAGGGTTCAGAACGTGAAGCGCAGCGACCGGACCCGGTGGTCGAAGTTGGACGGCACGATGTCCGGCTCGCCGACCGACCGCACCTCGGGCAGCCGGGCGAACAGCTCGCGGAACAGCACCTTCATCTCCTGCCGGGCCAGGTGCGCCCCGATGCAGTAGTGCGGCCCTCCGCCGCCGAAGCCGAGGTGGGGGTTGGGCGTGCGGGTGATGTCGAACGCGTCCGGGTCGGGGAAGACCGTCTCGTCCCGGTTGGCCGAGCCGAAGAACAGGGCGACCTTCTCCCCCGCGCGCAGCAGCGGGCCCCCGGGGCCGCCGAGCTCGTGGTCGACGGCGAGGGTCCGGCGGAAGTGGATGATCGGCGTGGCGTGGCGGATGATCTCGTCGACCGCACCGCCGAGCCCCCCGTCGAGGTCCGCGAGCAGCAGGGCGCGCTGCTCCGGGTGCGCGGTCAGCAGGTGCAGGCCGTGGGCAAGCGCGTTGCGGGTGGTCTCCACGCCGGCGACCAGCAGCAGGGAGAAGAACGCGCCGAGTTCGCGTCCGGTGAGCCGGCGGCCGTCCACGTCGGCGGTGACCAGGGCTGAGATCAGGTCCTCGGTGGGCCGGCGGCGACGCTCACGACCGATCGAGGCGACCATGCCCTGCATGCGGGCCAGCGCCAGCAGCCCGCGCCCGGGCATCCGGATCCGGCGGCGCAGCGGGCGGGCCACGCCGATGTTCTCGGAGGCGTGGTTGACCTGGTCCAGGATCATTCGGCGCGGATGTTCCGGGATCCCCATCATGGTGCAGATCACCTGGAAGGGGAGCTCGGCGGCCACGGAGGTGACGAAGTCCTCCGGCCGCCGCCGCTCGACGTCGTCGACCAGGCGGGTGGCGACGCGGCGGATGTCCTCCTCGACCTGGCCGAGCAGCCGGGGGGTGAAGGCCCGCGAGACGATCCTGCGCAGTTGGGCGTGCCGGGGGTCGTCGAGGTTGACCATCGAGTCGCCGAACACCAGCCGGACCCAGCGGGGCGGTTCCGGGGTGGTGACGCCGGGGCCGCTGAGGAACACCGCGGGGGTGCGGCTGGCCTCGACCACGTCGGCGTGGCGGACCAGCGCGTGGAAGCCCCGGCCGGTGGCGGGATCGCCGAAGAACACCGGCGCGGGGCGTCGGCGCAGTTCGGCGAAGGCGGCCGCGCGGGCGGGGGCGGGCAGCTGCCAGAAGCGGGGGTCGGCGAGGTCGGCGGCGGGGGCCGCCAAGCCGGTCGAGGTCTCCATGGCCGGGCCTCCTGCTTCGCGTTCGGCGTCCGCCCGGCAACCACTATCGGTACCGGGGTGTGCACATTTAGTGAGCAAGCGGGGGGTGATGTCAAACCGCGTCGATGGTCGTACGAACGGGTTGGTGCGGCGGCCGGGCCGGACTCTCGACACACGGAGGCACGGGGCCGGGCATGGTCTCACGGGGTGGAACCGGCCAATACCGGAGGGTGCGGTCCGGGCCGGGCGGAGCGGGTGCGACGATGAGTGCCATCGTGATGACCGACCGGATCCGCCTGCTGCGCGCCGTGGTCTTCGCCGCGCTGTGCGTGGCGCTGGCCGCCGCGGCGCACGTCGCCATGGCCGGAGCCGGGGTCTCACCACCGGTGCTGATCGGCGCGTTCGGGGCCGTCCTCGGTCTGACCTGGCTGCTCGCCGGCAAACGGCGCGGGCTCGGCGCGATCAGCGCCTGGATGGTCGCGGCCCAGAGCGCGCTGCACCTGCTGTTCGAACAGGCCGCGGCGTTCGGCCGGGGAGGCGGCGGTCTCGGCCGGCTCGCCACCACGGACTGGGCCGCGCTGCTGCTCTGCAACCCCGAGCGGATCCCCGGCGGGCTCTCCCCCGTCGAGCTGGCCCGGATGGCGGGCCTCGACCCGGACGTCCCGCCCGCCGCCAACGGCCTGCACACCATGGCGGGCATGCACCACGGGACGGCGGCGGGTGTGGTTTCCGCCCCGGTATCGGTATCCACGTCCGCGTCGGTCTCCGCGTCCGCTTCGGCTTCGGCTTCGGCTTCGGCCGATGGGACGGCGCTGGACGCGGCCGGGATGGCGGGGATGCCCGGCATGCCGGGTACGTCGGGCCTGTCCGGAGCATCCGCCGCACACGGGATGCCCTCCGGGACGGCACACGGCATGGCACACGACATGGCGCACGGGATGTCCTTCGGGATGATCGCCGCCCACGCGCTCGCCGCGCTGGCCTGCGCGCTGCTGCTGTGGCGCGGTGACGCCGCGCTGGTCCGGCTCTTCGACCTGCTCGGCGCGCTCGGCACCGTGGTCGCGGGAGTGCTGGTGCTCCCGCTGCTGGCGCTGTTCGCGCGCCCCTTCGGCTACCGCCCGCCGGCTGCACCCCGGCCCACCGGCGGCCGGACCCGGCCATCCCGGTCGGTGCTGCTCACCCATGCCGTGGTCCGGCGCGGCCCGCCGGCGCTCGCCCTCGCCTGCTGACGCGCCCGCCGTCCCCACTCCTGCGCCTACCGCCCGGCAGCCCACCGCCGCCGGGGACCGCAGGGCCCACGGGGTTCGCTCGGCGGGCAGGTCGCCCTGCCGCTCGGCCGCGCCTTCGCCGCCGTGCCGCCAGGGCCCGGACCCGCGCCCGCCCGCCGTCTCCTCCGTGGAGGCGCCGCGGGCCGCGCGGAAGTCCCATGGACGCCGGCGGCGCCGCCTCGGGTGGCGCCGCTCCCAGCCCTCCCCTCAGGACCTTCGCATGCCTGACTACGACGGCGCACCGGCTTGGGCCGGCGCCACCGTCCTACCGCTCCACGGCCTCCGGCCCGTCCGGAGCCTGACCGCCCCCGAGCCCCCGCACGCCGAGTCCGTCCAGCAAGCGGGCCGACCACTCGTCCGACGGGCCGGCGGCGGCGCTCGCCCGGACGCGGCCGCGCAGTTGCTCGGCCCGCTCCAGCCACGCACGGCAACCGGCGCAGCGCGCGACGTGCCCGTCCAACCGGCCACCCGACAGTCCGGTCGGTTCGCCGTCGAGCCGGGCCGACAGGGCGGTACGGAACTGCGCGCATCTCATACGACCATCGTCCCGCACTGCCCTCACGGTGGGACCGGCCGGGTGGGAGGCCACCGTGGATGACGAGCAGCTCACCGCGCTCGCACTGACCGCCCGCGCGGGCCGGGCCCCGGACGTCGAGGCCTTCGTCCGCGCCACCCAGCGGGACGTCTGGCGGTTCGTCGCCCACCTCACCGACGTCCAGTCCGCCGACGACCTCGCACAGGAGACCTTCCTGCGCGCGCTGCGCGGCCTGCCCGCGTTCGCCGGCCGCTCCTCGGCCCGCACCTGGCTGCTGTCGATCGCCCGGCGCACGGTGATCGACCGGTACCGGACGGCCGCCGCCCGACCGCGCTGCGCGGCGCTGCCGGACTGGCAGGAGGCGGCGGAGCGGCAAGGAGCCGAACCGGCAGCCGGGTTCGAGGACGGCGTCGCGCTCGGGGACCTGCTCGACCGGGTGCCCGCCCAGCGGCGGGAGGCCTTCGTCCTCACCCAGATGGTCGGCCTGAGCTACGCCGAGGCGGCCGAGGTCGCCGGCTGCCCGATCGGCACCGTCCGCTCCCGAGTCGCCCGCGCCCGGGAGGAGCTGATAGCCCGGCTCCGCGCGGCCGAGGGCGGGGAACTCGCAGCGGCCTGCTGAGCGGGGGCAGGTAGCGGGTAACAGATGACAACTAACAGATAACAGATTTCGAAATCTGTTATCTGTTAGTTGTTAGTTGTCTGCTATCGGTTGCCATCCGTCCGTCGCCCCCGTCCGTCCGAAAATTCCTTCACATGTTCGGAACTGGAGCCCCCGCGCCTCCGACTGCTGTACCGGACCCCGCCGCCGAGGCGGTGTCCGGGACAGCAGTCGGGCAACGGAGGGACTTCATGGCAGCGCAACAGCCGCTGACCGTCGCCACGTTGATGGACAGTCAGGCCGAACCGGCAGACCGGTGGATTCTGGTCGTGGCCGCCGGGCTGCTCTCGTTCGTCGCGATGCTCGACATGAACGTGGTCAACCTGGCCCTCACCGACATCTCGGCCAGCCTGCACGTGTCCGCCGGGGTCGCCCAGTGGGCCACCCTCGGCTACCAACTCCCGCTGATGGCACTCCTCTTGCCCGCCGGGCGCTGGCTGGACCAGGTGGGCACCCGCTCGGCGCTGCTGCTCGCCGTCAGCTGCTTCGCCGCGTGCAGCGTGCTGGCCTCCCTCGCCCCCTGGGCGGGCTGGCTGATCGCCGCCCGACTGCTCCAGGGCGCCTTCGGCGCGGTGCTGTTCGTCCTGATGCCGGTGCTGGCCGCCACCTCCGTCCGCCCCGAATCGCGCGGACGGGCGATGAGCATCCCGGCGACGCTCGGCCCGCTCGGCGCCGTCACCGGGCCGGTCATCGGCGGCCTGCTACTGGACCACTTCGGCTGGCGGGCGGTCTTCCTGATCAAGCTGCCGGTCTGCCTGGCCGCCGTGCTGATCGTGCGCCGGTACGCCCCGCGGCGGGGCCACCTGCGCCCGCCCGACCGGGCGTCGCTCGGCGACGCCGCCCTGATAGGCGCGGCCGTCGCCGCCGTGCTGCTCGCGCTGACCCTGGCCCCGGAGGCGCCGCTGTGGCTGCTGCTGGCGCTGCCCGCCGCCCCCCTGGTGCTGGTCTGGCTGCGCCGCCCCGGGGGCAGGCCGGTCGCCAAGGTGCTGCGGGCCGCCGGAACCGTCGGGGTCAACGCGTCGGTGCTGGCCCTCGCCGCCGGCTTCGCGGCCTGCCACTACCTGCTCGCCCAGCACCTGCGCGGTCCGGGCGGCGAGAGCGCCACCGCCACCGCGCTCACCATGCTGGCCTTCCCGCTCGGCATGGTGCTGGCCGGCCGGGTCGGCGGACGGCTGGCCGACCGCTGGGGCGCCCGCCCGACCGCGCTCGCCGGCGCCGCCGTCACCACCCTCGGCCTGGCGCTGCTCGTCCCGCTGGACACCGGGTGGTCCGCCGCCGACATCGCCTGGCGGCTCGCCCTGGCCGGTGTCGGGATGGGCCTCAACGGCGGCCCCACCCAGGCCCTGGTGATGACCGCCTCGCCCCCCGGGAAGCTCGCCACCGCGGGCTCCGCCGTCCAACTGGCCCGCAGCCTGGGCTTCGCCCTCGGCCCGGCCCTGGCCGGCGCCGCCGCGCTGGCCGGCGACCGCGCCACCACCGGCACCCGGACGGGCATCGCCCTGGCCGCCCTGGTCGCGGCGACGGCCGTGGCCCTGCTCGCCCTGCACCGCCGCCCACGGACCTGAGCCTGCCGGACCGCGCCTCCCCAACTCCCAACGCCCGCATGCCCAGAGCCCGTACCCCAGAGCCCATACCCGAGAGCCCGCACCCCGCCATGCCCGCACCACCGGAGGAACACCGCAGATGACCGACACCGTCCACGATCCGGCGCCGGCCCACCCGGCGGACGAACCGCGCTGCCCGTACGGGTACGACCAACTCCCGGACCCAGTACCGCTGTACGGCCCCGCGTACAAGAGCGACCCGTACCCGCTCTACCGGCGGATGCGCGAGGCCGGGCCGGTGCACCGGGTGGAGTTCCCGAGCGGCATCCACGCCTGGCTGGTCACCGGCTACCAGGCCGCCCACGAGACCCTCAACGACCCCAGGTTCGGCAAGAACCACGCGCTGGGCAACGAGAACTGGCACAAGCTGGCGTCGATCATGCCCGAGCCGCAGCACTCCCAGTTGCAGGTCCACCTGCTGCACCAGGACCCGCCCAAGCACACCACGATGCGCCGGCTCGTCCTGGACGCCTTCGCGCCGCGCCGGGTGGAGTCGTTGCGCCCGCGCTTCCAGGAGCTGGCCGACGCGCTGGTCGACGAACTGCCCGAGACCGGCGGCGCCGATCTGGTGGCCGGCTTCGCGGCGCACTTCCCGTTCCGGGTGCTCGCCGAAGTGATCGGCCTGCCGGCCGAGTTGGCGGTGCGGTTCGACCGCGACTGGGGCAAGGTCGTGCAGCCCGTCGGCCCGCACGATCCGGGCCGCCCGGCGTACGAGGCGCGGCTGCGCGGCCTCCAGACGTACATCGCCGACGTGGTCGCCCACAAGCGCGCCGGGAACCCCTCCGATGGCCACGACCGGCACGACCCGGACACGGCCGGCGCCGACCTGCTGGGCCGGCTCGTCGCCGCCCACGACGCGGGCGAGTTGAGCCGCGAGGAGCTGGACTCCATGGTGTTCCAGCTGTTGGTCGCGGGCCAGGAGCCGGTCACCAACCAGATCACCACCATGCTGATCACGCTGCTGCGCCACCCCGACCAGCTCGCCCGGCTGCGCGACTCCCTCTCCGAGGGGCCCGCCCACGACCCCGGCCTGTTGGCCCGCGCGGTGGAGGAACTGCTGCGCCACGACGCCGCGTTCGAGCTCACCACCTGGCGGTTCCTCGCCGAGGACGGAGACCTGTTCGGGACCACCGTCCCGGCCGGCGACTCGGTGATCGTCTCGCTGTGCGCCGCCAACCGGGACGAGACGCGGTTCCCGGACGCGGACCGCCTCGACCTCGACCGCACGCCCAACGCCCATCTCGCCTTCGGCCACGGCATCCACTACTGCCCCGGCGCCGCCCTGGCCCGGGCCGAACTCCAGACCGCCGTCGCCACCCTGCTCACCCGGCTGCCCGGACTGCGCCCGTCCGAGGCTGCCGACGAGGACCTGGACTCCCTCGCCTGGATCCCCGCCGTCCTGGCGCGCGGGGTCAACCGGCTGCCCGTCGGCTACGACCGGCGCGCCTGAGCCGGGGCCCTCGGCCACCCTGCGAACACCCCGCGGCCGCGCCCGCCCGCCGACGTCCGCCCGACGTCGGCCCGGCGTCCGCTCCACGCCCGCACCACCTTCCACGGAGGACCACCATGCCGCCCGCCGGCACCGTTTCCACCCGCCACCACCACACCGCACCTGCGCCCACGCCCGCGCCGGAGCCCGCACCGGAGCCCGCGAACACCGGGGGCGGCACCGACCAGCAGGACGCCGCACGGCTCGCCGCCCGGATCCTCGGCCTGCTGCTGCCGCACCGCCGCGCCTCCGACCCGGGGCTGGACGCCAAGCCCGAGCATTTCCCGTTCCAGCTGGCCCAGTTGAAGGACTTCATCACCGCCGGCGACCCGATCCTCTTCACCCTGCCCGGCTTCCCCTGCAAGTCGCCGAACCCCGCGAAGGTGCTCAGCCACCTGCCCGACGAAGGCGAACGGCTGTCGCTCACCTTCCTCGACGGGCTCTGCGCGGAGATCGGCGGGTACTACGAGCCCGGCGCGCGGATCCTGATCTGCTCGGACGGGCACATCTTCGGCGACCTCGTCCACGTCCCCGACGACCACATCGACGAGTACTCCGACGAGTTGACGGCGATGATCGGGCGCGAGGACCTCGCCCACCTCGCCACCTTCGACCTGCGGGACGTCCTCGGCGACCTGCCGTACGACGACAAGCGCGCCCGGGTGCACGCCCAGTACGCGCCGAGCGTCGAGGAGTTGCGCGAGCAGGTGCTGACGGACGAGGAGACCCTGCGGCTCTACCGCGGCATCACCCGCTTCCTGACCGACGACACCGTCGGCTTCACCGGCACCCGCTCCGCCCTGCAGCGCGACTGCCGTCGCCGCGCGTACGGGGTGATCCAGCGCAGCCGCGCCTGGGGCGAGTTGATCGCCGAGCAGCACCCCCGGTCGGTCCGGCTGTCCATCCACCCGCAGCCGGCGGGCGCACCGAAGTTCGGCATCCGGCGTTTTTACGCTGCCGACGCGTGTATGCCGCCCTGTCACACCTCGGTAACCCACCGCGCCGAGGGTGAGTGGTTGTTGCTGCGCCGCGCGGACGCCGCGCCGCGCGGCCGGCTGGTCGAACTCGACGGCCGGCCGAGCCACTACGAGGCGCTCTGACGCGCAGGCTCCACCCCGGCGGCATCCAACCCTGCGACCTCCACCCCACCAGCATCCGCCCCGGCCCCGGCACCCTCCACCGGAGCCGGGGCGGTCGGGACGGCCGGGGTCGGGACGGCCGGGGTCGGGACGGCCGGGGTGCGGTGGTCGAAGGCGATCAACGGGTCACCGGTGAGCGGGTGTTCGACCACTGCCGCCCGGACGCCGAACACCTCGGCCAGCAGCTCCGCGGTCAGCACCTCGCGCGGCGCCCCGGAGGCCACCAGGGCGCCGCGGTGCAGGACGTGCAGCCGGTCACAGACGGAGGCGGCCGCGTTGAGGTCGTGCAGCGCGACCAGGGTGGTGCGGCGCTGGTCCCGCAGCAGGGCGAGGAGTTCGACCTGGTGCCGGACGTCCAGGTGGTTGGTCGGCTCGTCCAGCACCAGGACGTCCGGCTGCTGGGCCAGCGCGCGGGCCAGCAGCACCCGTTGCCGTTCGCCCCCGGACAGTTGGGCGAAGCGGCGGTCGGCGGCGTCCGCCATGCCGACCCGTGCCAGCGCGTCGGCGGTGATCCGGTGGTCCTCGGCGTCGTCGCCGGCGAACGACCGCTTGTAGGGGGTGCGGCCCATCGCGACCACTTCGCGGACGCTCAACTCGAAGTCCCCGCCCCGCTCCTGCGGCAGCGCGGCGATGTGCCGGGCGGACTGCGCGGGGCGCAGCCCGGCCAGGTCGCGCCCGGCCAGCAGCACCCGCCCGGCGCTCGGCCGCAGGTGCCGGTAGACGGTGCGCAGCAGGCTGGACTTGCCGCTGCCGTTGGGCCCGACCAGGCCGGCGATCTCCCCCTCCTCGGCGACCAGGTGGACGCCGGCCACCACCGCCCGCCCGGACAGGGTGACGCTCAGGTCCTCGACGGCGATCCTCACGTGCGCTCCAGTCGTCGGTCCAGCAGGTAGAGCAGGGTGGGGGCGCCGAGGACGGCGGTGACCACGCCGATCGGCAGTTCCTGGCCGTCCAGCGCGGTACGGGCCACGGTGTCGACCACGACCAGCAGCAGCGCGCCGGTGAGCGCGGACAGCGGCAGCAGGCGCCGGTGGTCGCCGCCGACGAGCAGGCGGCAGACGTGCGGCACCATCAGTCCGACGAAGCCGATCGCGCCGGAGACCGCGACCAGCACGCCGGTCAGCACGCTGGTGACGACGAAGACCTCCCGGCGCAGCCGGGTGACGTCCACGCCGAGCCCGGCGGCCGTCTCGTCGCCCATGAGCATCGCGTTGAGCCCGCGGGCACGGGCCTGGAGCAGGGCCAGCCCGAGCACCACCGCGACGGCGGGGACGGCGAGTTGGGCCCAGACCGCGCCGCCGAGACTACCCATCAGCCAGAACAGCACGCCACGGGTCTGCTGCTCGTCGCGGGTCTGCAGGACGAGGTAGCTGGTGATGCCGCCGAGGAACTGGGCGATGGCGATGCCCGCGAGGACCAGGCGCAGCGGGGAGAAGCCGCCGCCGCGCCGGGCCGCCAGCCAGACCAGGGAGAACGCGGCGAGCGCGCCGGCGAAGGCCGCCAGGGAGACGGTGAGGCCGAGCGCGCTGCCGAAGGCGAGGTCGAGGCCGAGCGAGGTGCCGAGGACGATCGCCGCGACCGCCCCGAGGGAGGCGCCGGAGGAGATGCCGAGCAGGTAGGGATCGGCGAGCGGGTTGCGGACCAGGGCCTGCACGGCCGTGCCGACCAGGCCGAGCCCGGCCCCGACCGTCGCCGCCAGCAGGGCGCGCGGGACGCGCAGTTGCCAGACGATGAGGTCGCGGGTGCCGGGTTCGGGGGCCCGCCCGGTGAGGTGGTGGGCGACCACCGACCAGACCTCGCCGGGCGGGATGTCCACCGCGCCGAACGACACGGCGGCGGTCAGCGCGAGCACCAGGGCGGCGGTCAGCGCGACGGCCAGCGGCCCGGCCCGCAGGGTGCGGGCCGGGCGGGGCTCCTCGCGCCGTTCGGCGGAGACGGCCGACGTCACCGTCTACTGCCCGTTCTTGACGAGATCGGGGTGGACGGTGGCGGCGATCTGCCGGACGGCGTCGGCGTTGCGCACACCCGCGATGGTGGTGACCTCGGAGCCGAGCCGCACGAAGTGGCCCTCCTGGACGGCCTTCAGACCCTGGGTCGCGGGGAAGCCGCGCAGGAACGCCTCGGCGTCGTCGAAGGCCTTGCGGGTGGCCTCCTCGCTGCCCCGGTTGCGGACGGCGAGCTGGATCCAGTCCGGGTTCTTGGCGACGACGTCCTCCCAGGAGCCGGGCTTGAAGTCGGCGTCGCAGTCGGCGAACACGTTGCGGGCGCCGGCCTGGGTGATCACCGCGTTGGCGACCTGCCGGCCGCAGACCGCCACCGGCTGCTTGGTGCCGGCGTCGAAGTCGAAGACGAAGTAGCCGGGCCGCTGTGCCTCCGCGACGCCGGCGAGGGCGGTGCGCACCTCGCCGACCTGCTTCTCCATCCCGGTGACGAGTTCCTCCGCGCGGGCGGCCGTGCCGGTGACCGCGCCGAGGCGGCGGATGTCGTTCTCGACCCCGGACAGGTCGGTGCGCGGCGCCTTGGCGGCCTTGGGGGTGCCGGCGCAGGCGGTCGAGAGGAGGTAGACGTGCTGGATGCCGGCCGCCGCGAACTCCTCCTCGCTGGGCCCGGTGGCGCCGCCGCCCATCATCGGCATCGCGCCGAAGGTGTCGACGTAGAGGTCGGCGCCGGAGCCGAGCAGCTTCTCCTTGGGGATCGTCTTGTCGCCGAGCACCGGCACCTTGGCGCCCTGTTCGGCCAGGGCCGGCGGGAGGGTGCCCTTGCCGGGCGGGAAGCCGGTACCGATCACCCGGTCGCCCGCGCCGAGTTGGAGCAGTATCTCCAGGGCGGCGGCATTGCTGGTGACGATCTTGGCGGGGGCCTTGGCGATGGTGGTCTCCCGGTCCGCGCAGTCGGCCACCTTGACGGGGTAGCCGCCGGCCGGGGCGGTCTGGGCGGCGCCGGCCGCGCCGCGCTCTCCGCCTCCCCCGCCGCCGTTTCCGGCACCGCTTCCGGCACCGCTTCCGGCGCCACTTCCGCAGGCCGTGGCGAACAGGGCGACGGCGGCCGCGATTCCGCAGACAACGCGAGGGCGCATGACAATTCTCCTGGTGGGTGATCGTGCCAGGGCGTGTCTGACAATTCGCGGCGGATCAGCGCGCGGCGTTGGGCGCCCGGCTGGGCGCGCCGGCGAAGCGTCCTCGTACTGGGTCGTACTTGGACGTTTCGCCGGTGCGTCCAGGCGGGATGCCCGGCGTCGCGCGCCCGGCGGGAATTGTCAGACACGCCCTAGGGGCCCGTCGTGCGAACCCGGACCAGGTAGTCGGCCGGACCGTCCGGGGGGTTCCCGGGGATTTCCGCACCGCCCGGTGCCCGTTCACCCGCCGTCCGCCCGCCCGCCATCCGCCACCCGTTCGCCGCCCGACCATCGCCCGTCCGATGCCCGTGCCGCCCGTCCGATACCCGTCCGCGGACCCCCGGCGTAGGGTGGCCGGATGGCCGATCCCACCGTCCTGCGGGACGATCTCGACCTGCCCGTCCGGTTCGGCCCGCGCCCGCCGCGCCGGGTGGTGTCGCTGGTGCCGTCGCTGACCGAGGCGGTCGCCGCCACCGCCCCCGGGCTGCTGGTCGGCGCCACCGACTGGTGCAGCCATCCGGCCGACCTGGCGGTCACCAGGATCGGCGGCACCAAGAACCCGGACGTGCCCGGCATCCTCGCCCTCGCCCCGGACCTCGTCCTCGCCAACGACGAGGAGAACCGGCGCCCCGACCTGGACGCGCTGCGGGCGGCCGGCCTGCCGGTCTGGGTCACCGACATCCGCACCCTGGACGACGCGTTCCGCTCGCTCGACCGGCTGCTCACCGCCGCCTGCGCGCTCCCGCGCCCGGACTGGCTGGACCAGGCCGAGGCAGCGTGGGCCCCGGTCCGGCACCCGCCGGACGGCCCGCGGGCGATCGTTCCGGTCTGGCGCCGCCCGTGGATGGTCCTGGGCCGCGACACCTTCGCCGGGGACCTGCTGCGCCGCCTCGGCCTCCGGCTCGTCCACGCCGGACACGCCGAGCGCTACCCGGCCGTTCCGCTGCCCGAACTGCTCGCCTGCCGACCCGAGTTGGTGGTCCTCCCGGACGAGCCGTACCGCTTCACGGCACAGGACGGCCCCGAGGCGTTCCCCGGCGTCCCGGCGGCGCTGGTCAGCGGACGCCACCTGACCTGGTACGGACCGTCCCTGGTGACGGCGCCGACGGTCCTCGCGCACGCGTTGGACCACCCGTTCACAGGGGGCATGAACATCACATCGTAGGATGACCGCCACTCACCGGGCCCGCCGGTGACGAGTGGGGGGAACCACAGTGGCAGTGAGCGCATCCCGGAGAGCACTGGTCATGGTGTCGGCCGCAGCGGTCTCGACGGCCGTCCTGGCCGGCTGCGGCACCAAACACGCCGACAACCACCAGAACAGCGCGCCGGACACCACCACGGTCGCCGCCACCGGGACGCCGACCGAGACGCCGAGCGCGAGCCCGTCCGCGACCGCCACCCCTACGCCGACCACCTCCCCGACGGCCAGCGCCTCCCACAGCCCGAACCCGTCCGCGAGCAAGTCCAGCAAGCCCGCCCCGACCACCCCGGCCCCGACCGCCACCAGCACCAAGCCCGGCGCCCCGAGCAGCCCGCCCGCCGCGCCCGCCACGCCGCCCCCGGTCGCCAAGCCCGCCATCGTGGCCCCCGTGCCGGTCGCCAAGCCCGGACCGGTCGCTCCCCCGCCGCCGCCCGCGCCGCCGACCCCGCACGTCCCGCCGCTGCAGAGCAGCTGCCAGCCCAGCAAGCCCCAGCCCGACGAGCCCAAGGAGGCCGTCGGCGCGGCCCTCGCCACCGCCGCCGGCCAGGCCCGCACGCTCAACCTCAGCAGCGGCGGCACCGACAAGCTCCCGCCGCTACCCGTCAACCTGGTCAAGGCGATCGCCTGGCAGGAGAGCGGCTGGCAGTCCGGCATCCTCGCCTGCGACGGCGGGATCGGCACCATGCAGATCATGCCGAACACGATCAGCTGGATGAACAGCAAGTTCGGCACCAACTCCGACGCGAAGACCCTCCCCGGGAACGTCCAGCTCGGCACCCAGCTGCTCGACTGGCTGGTCGCCTACTACGGCGACTCCTCCTTCGACGGCAAGTACGACCTCTCCCCCGACCCGGCCACCGGCAAGACGCCGCTGCTCGACCTCGTCATCTCCGCGTACAACGCCGGGGCGGGCAACGTGCACTACAACACCGTCACCGACCCGGCCACCGGCCAGGTCGTCGGCAGCCTGGTCATCCCCAACCCGGGGTACGTGGCCAACGTCAAGGCGCTGATGACCGGCCAGCCGTGGACCAAGACGGGCTGACAAACCCCCGAACCCGCGCGGGACAGCGGAAGGGCCCGGAACGCGATCTCGCGTCCCGGGCCCTTCGCCGATGTTCCCCGCTCGTACGTCAGCCCCGCGCGGCGGTGACGGCGGCGCCCAGCGCCTCCTTGATCCGCGGCCCGAGGCGGGCGAAGCCCAGCTCCTTCATCGCCGCCCGCAGCAGTTCCTCCTCCGTACGCTCCACACCGTCACCGTCCACCCACCGGACGACGGCGAGCAGCTCGTCGGCCGAGTAGGCGGTCACGGGCCGGCCGGGCGTGAAGTCCGGCTTCTCGGGCCGACCGGCGGCGACGGGCGCGGGCTCGACGGCGGGCGCGGACTCGACGACCTCGACCTCGACGACCTCGACAACCTCGGCCACGGCCACCGGCTCCGCCACAGCGGCGGGCGCCTCCTCGACGACCTCGACCTCAGCCACCGGCTCCGCAACAGCGGCGGGCTCAACGACCGGCTCGGCCTCGACCACCGGCTGCACGTCCTCAATGGCCTCGGTCGCTTCGACCGACTCCACGACGACAGCGGCGGGCGCCTCCTCGACGACCTCAACCTCGACCACCGGCTCCACGACAACTGTGGGCTCAGCGATCGGCTCGACCTCAGCCACCGGCTCGTCCGCCTCTGCCACGGGAGCCTCGACCTCGGCGACCTCGGCGACCGTCTCGGGCTCCGCAGCCGGCTCGACCTCAGCCACCGGCTCCACGACGACGGCGGCAGGCGCCTCCTCGACGGCCTCA
>NZ_JBHWIO010000006.1:134033-144050 GCF_042732075.1 Kitasatospora sp. NPDC059812 | reverse complement strand
CCTCAACGGCCTCAACCTCGACCACCGGCTCGTCGGCCTCTGCCACGAGAACCTCGACCGCGGCGACCTCGGCGACCGTCTCGGGCTCCGCAGCCGGCTCGACCTCAGCCACCGGCTCCACGACGACGGCGGCAGGCGCCTCCTCGACGGCCTCAACCTCAGCCACCGGCTCCACGTCCTCAATGGCCTCGGTCGCTTCGACCGACTCCATGACGACAGCGGCGGGCGCCTCCTCAACGGCCTCAACCTCGACCACCGGCTCGTCGGCCTCTGCCACGAGAACCTCGACCGCGGCGACCTCGGCGACCGTCTCGGGCTCCGCAGCCTCCTCGGTCGTCTCCGGCTCGACGACGGGCGCGGCCTCCAGGACCGGCGCCTCCTCCGCAAGCTCGACCTCGGCCTTGGCTTCGACAGCGGCTTCGACCTCGACCTCGACAGCGTAAACCTCGACGACGGCCTCGGGCTCCGTGGTTTCCGCGGCCTCCGCCAGAGCGGCGGTCGCGGCGGCCACCAGGTCATCGGCGGCTGGGGACGGCGCCGGGAGGGAGACCACGACAGCGGACGGGGCTTCCTCCGTCGCCTCTTCCTCGGCTGCCTCGGCCGTCTTGACCACGGCCGCAGCCTCAGCGTCGCCCGAGTCTGCTTCCCCGTCCGCGTCCGCGTCGGTCACCGTCTCCTCGACCGAAGCCGGAGCCGGAGCCGGAGCCGAGGCCTCGACGGCGCTGCCCTCCCCCGCGAGCCCGTCGCGCTGGCCGCCGGCCAGGGCCTGGCGGGCGGCGAACGCGGCTTCGGCGGCGCGGCGGTCGGCCCGGGCGGCGGCGAGTTCGGCGAGCAGGTCGCCGAGGCCGGCCTCCTCCAGGGTGGTGCGCAGCCCGCGGATGGTGGGCAGGCGGTAGAGCGTGCCCTCGTCGGCGGCGAGCCGCTCGACGAGGTCGACGAGCTCGGCGAAGGCCAGCCCGTCGAGGTCGTGGTCGGGGAGCATCCGGGCGAGGCCGCGCAGTCCGGTGTTGATCGCCTCGAAGGCCTGGGCGGTGCGCTCGACCAGGGCGCCGTCGGCGGGGACGACCGGCAGGGTGCCGGCGGGGGCGAGGGCGGCCCAGGCGCGGCGTTCGACCTCGGCGGAGGCGAGTGCCTCGTGCAGGTCTTCGCGGCGGATGCGGCGGTCGGTGGCGAGGGCCGTGGCCTGCTTGCGCAGGGAGCGGGCGCGCAGCCAGGAGAGCTTGACGCCGTTCTCGCGGCGCCAGGTGCCGTCGGCGGTGGCGGCGGCGAGGGCGCCGAGGTCGGCGTCGTAGGCGGCGGTGGTGAGGGTGGCGGAGGTGCGGTGGACGCGCTGGAGCATCTCGACGAGGAGTGCGGCCTTGGCGACGGTGTCGGGTTCGTCGAGCTTGGCGTCGGCGGCGAGGACGGTGACGGCGTCCCAGGTCTGGCGGAGGTCGCGGCCGCGCAGTTCGGCGAGGGCGGTGGAGGCGGCCCGGGCGTCCTCGGGGGTGGCGACGGTGTCGACGGCCGCGTACCAGGCGTGGGTGTCGGCGGTGAGGGTGAAGGCCCCGAGTTCGGCGTAGCGGCCGAGGTCCTCGCGGAGGTCGGTCTCCGCCGTGGTGGCCTTGGCGTCCTGGGGGTCCTTGACGTCTGCGGCGTCGGCGACGTCCGCCGGGTCGGCTGCGTCGGCGTTGCGCGAGTGAAGCACTGTCATGTGAGGTCCGGTTCTGGGCGACGACGGCGGGGCTGGCGGCGAGGGGGCGGCGGACCGGTTGCGCGGGGTGCCCCGGGGGCGGGGCTGGGGGGCGCGCGGGCGGGCCGCCGGTTGTGGACGCCCAGAATACGGGTGCCCGTTCGAGCCTTGCACGCACCCACCGCCCGACGGGCGGGTGTCGTGTGCCATACCCCCCGCCTGGCCGCTACCCGGGAGGGCCGCACGGGTGGTGGGGCGTTGGGCCGGACGGGTACTGGGGCCCACGGCCGTCGGGCCGGGCGGGCGGGCTCTCCGGGCGGGCCCCGGGCCGCCGCGGCCGGTCCAGCGGGACGGTGCGGAGCCGTCGGCCGAGGGGTGGGCGGTATCCGGCGCGGCCGAGGGTGGTGAGGTCGACCGGCGCGAGGTACTCGTGGAGCGCGGTGCGGTGCCACCATGCGCCGGTTTCCCGCAGTTCGCGCCAACTGGTGAACCGGTAGAGGTAGAGGGTCGCCCGGACGTGGGTCGGCGGGGTGCCGGGAAAGGGGTTGTGGCGCAGCAGGCGAAGGGTGGCGGGGTCGCCGGCGAGCAGGCGGGCGATGAAGGGCAGGAACCAGGGGCGGGCGTAGGCGGGTGAGATGCCGGCGAACCACATCAGCCAGTCGAGCCGCAGGTGGTAGGGGGCGTACTGGCGCGGGAGACGGCGCACGTCGCCGGGTTTGCCCTTGAAGCCGTACTCGTGCCAGACGGTGTGCGGGGTGAGGGTCGGTTCGTCGGTGCCTTCGACGACGACCTCCTGGCGGATGCGGCTGATGCTGCCGAAGGCGCCGTAGGTGTTGACGAGGTGCAGCCGGTTGAAGGAGCGGTTCATGGCCTGGCGGCGGGAGACGAGGTTGCGGACCGGCCAGTAGCTCAGGACGGCGACGGCTGCGGTCAGGGCGATCACCAGCGCCTCGAACCAGACGGGCGTGGCGGGGTGGACGCGGGCGTGGACGGGCAGTCCGACGCGGGCCGGGTCGACGGCGGCGAGGGCGAGCGTGATGGTGAGCCAGTTGAGCCAGGCGAAGTTGCCCGAGGCGATCAGCCACAGCTGGGTGGCGACGACGGCGCAGGCGGCGTAGCTCGCGACCGGCTGCGGGAGGAGGAGGCCGACGGGGACGACGAGTTGGACGAAGTGGTTGGCGGCGACCTCGACGCGGTGCAGCGGGTCGGGCAGGTGGTGGAAGAACCAGCTGAGCGGTCCGGGCATGGGCTGGGTCTCGTGGTGGTAGCGCAGGCAGGTGAGGTCGCGCCAGCAGCGGTCGCCGCGCAGTTTGATCAGTCCGGCGCCGAACTCGACCCGGAAAACCAGCCAACGCATCAGCCAGAGCACCAGGGTGGGCGGGGCGGTGTCGGCGTTGCCGAGGAAGGCGGCGAGGAAGCCCGCTTCGAGCAGCAGCGACTCCCAGCCGAAGGAGTACCAGGTCTGTCCGACGTTGACGATCGAGAGGTAGAGCCCCCAGAGCACCGCCCACAGCAGGACGGACGCCCAGAGCGGGACGGCGTCACCGAGTCCGGCGGTCACGGCGGCGGCGAGCGCGGCGCCGCTCCAGGCGACGGCGGCGAAGAAGCGGTCGCTGTAGTGGAGGTGGAACAGTCCGGGCGAGTGGCGGAACGGGACCCGGGCGGTGAAGCGGGGCACCGGCAGCATGCCGTCGCTGCCGATGAGGGCGCGGAACTGTGCGGCGGCGGCGAGGAATCCGATCAGGTAGAGGCCGGCGAGCAGGCGTTGGACGAGCAGTCGGCTCAACCAGTAGTCGGGGGCGGCGAACCAGTCCATGCGGCCCATGCCTACCATCGGCGGCCGCCGGGCGGGACGCGGCCGGGGCGCGGGCGGGGACGGTTCACCCGCTCGGGCCCGCCCCCGGACGGCACCGTGGCGGGGAGCCTCTCCTCGGGGGTGAGAGGCGCCCCGCCACGGTGGTGGGTGGTGCGCGGTGGTACGGATCGACGAGCAGTGGTGCGGAGGGGGACGGCGACGCCGCACGCGGACGGCGGGTCGGCGGCTCAGCTCGGCAGGACGAGACCGGACTCCCCGGCGATGCCCGGGCGGCCGACGGGGGTGGCACCGTTCTGTTGGAGCCGGTCGACCAGCAGGGCGGCCAGCGTGCCGAGTTCCTCCTCCGTGCGGGACTGCGCGGTGACGTCCATGCCGACGGTGAGGACACCGTTGACCTGGCCGGTGCGCGCGGCCCGCAGCGGGGTGCAGGTGAAACTGAAGATCTGCTGGCCGCGCTGGGCGTCGGGGCGGCCTGACTGGATCCGGACGTCGTTGAGGACGGTGCTGCGCCCGGTGTGGTAGGCCTCGACGATGACCTGCTGGAGGCCGGCGGCGCCGAGCTGCGGGTAGGCCAGGCCGATCGCGCCGTACGCCACCGGGGCTCCGAAGGTGTCGGCGTGCTGGGCGTTGGCGTAGCGGATCTCCTGACCGGGGCCGTCGGTCAGCATGATGGGGAACGGGGAGCCGTCGAAGGCGGCGAACATCTCCTGCTGCTGGGCGAGCAGGTTGTCGCGCAGCCGGATCTCGGAGAGCAGTGCCTCGGCGAGGTGCTGGATGTCGCGCAGCCGCTCGCGCCCCCACTGCCGGGGTTCCCGGTCGAGGACGCAGACGGTGCCGATGACGGTGTTGGTGTCGTCGACGAGCGGGGCGCCGAGGTAGGCGCGCACGCCCAGTTCGTCGACGACCGGGTTTCCGGAGAACCGGGGGTAGGCGAGGATGTCGTCGAGCGCGAGGGGGGACCGCTGGGCGACGACATGCGGGCAGAAGCCGTGACTCAGCGGCATCTGACGGGTGGGAAGGTCGAAGGCGATGCCCCGATCGGCCCAGGAAGCGCCTTCATCGACCGCGACGTCGTTCGAGTTTGGCGGAATGTAGAGCCCCCGGAACATCTGGCGCTCGTCGTTGATGAAGTTGACCATCGCGATGGGAGCGCGGGTGATGCTGGCGGCCAGGTGGGCGAAGCGGTCGAAGGCCTCGTCCGCGGACGGTTCGTTGAGACCAAGGCTGCGCAGCCTGCGGGTCCGCTCGGACTCCCCGGCGGCACCCGGGAACTGGCCTTGAGTGCTCATCACATCAGTCATGGCGCACATGTAATCAGACATCCGGGCGGTTCGGTGCTCCCGGTCCGGCTCATCACCGTTGCTGATGGACAGTCAAAGCCGCATGTGAGCGGCCGCTCAGCAGGTTGCCACGGCGGGGCAAGATCACTTCCCACTCAGAGCCATGGCAAAACTCCTCAGCGTAAGGACGGGCCGATTTCCGCCAATCCAAGATCGACTCTGGGTCAGCACAGGAGGCCCATACGACAATGAGCCCTGCCGAAGACACGGGCGGCATTCCCAACCCCGGGGAGGACGCCCCGAGTTCCGCATGCACCGATTGCAAAGGGGCAGTCGGCCGCCACCACCTCGAACCCCCACTCATTCCCGGGGAGCGGCTGGAGCGACTTCGACAGCACGGACGGAGGCACGGCACATCCACTGACAAGAGAGGACCCCAGCATGGCGATGGACTACTTCACCGACGAGCGCCACGAGAGTCTCCGAGCGGAGGTCCGGGAGTTCGCGGAGAAGGAGGTACGCCCGCACGTGGCCCGAATGGAGGCCGAACGGACCGTCGAGTTCGAACTGTCGCGGGAGATCGCCCGGCGGGGCTGGATCGGGGTGACCATTCCGCGCGAATTCGGCGGACTGGGACTGGGGCACCTCGCCAAGACCATCATCGTGGAGGAACTCGCCCGGATCAGCGGCGCCATGGGTGCGATGGCGCAGGCCTCACAGCTCGGAGTCGCCAAGGTCATCCACTTCGGCTCGGACGCCCAACGGCGCAAGTGGCTGCCGAGGTTCGCCTCCGGCGAGTCGCTGCCGACCATCGCCGTCACGGAACCGGAGTGCGGCGGCCACGTGCTCGGCATGTCCGGCACCGCCCGCCGCGAGGGCGACCAGTACGTGCTCAACGGCCGCAAGTGGTTCGTCGGCAACTCCCACATCGGCGACGTGCACGGCGTGGTCTTCCGCACCGGCGAGGGCAGCAGGGGCCTGTCCGCGTTCCTGGTCGAGAGCGAGCGCCCCGGCTTCCGCGTCGGCGAACTCGGCTCGCAGAGCGGCCTGCACGGCTTCAGCTTCGGCGAGATCGTCTTCGAGGACTGCCGCATCCCCGTCGGCAACCGGCTGGGCCTGGAGGGCCAGGGCCTGGACGTCGCCTACTCCTCCTCCACCCTCTACGGCCGGCTCAACCTCGCCGCCGTCGCGCTCGGGATCCACACCGCGATCGTCCAGGACACCGCTCGCTTCGCCGAGGAGCGGGTGCTCTACGGCAAGCCGATCAACCAACTGCCCAACATCGCGCTGAAGCTCGGCGAGATGCAGTCCAGGCTGATGACAGCCAAGTTGGCCGCCTACCACGCCTCGCACCTGCTCGACCACGGCAAAGCCTGCGACGCCGAGCTGATGAACGCCAAACTCATCAACACCGAGTACGCGCTGGACTCCGCGCGCAACGCCATGGAGATCCACGCCGCCCGGGGCCTGCAAGCCGAGTTCCGCATCGAGCGCTACCTGCGCGACGCCACCCACGTCTACCCGCCGGCCGGGACCTCGGACGTCCAGCGGCTGCGGCTCGGGCAGGTCGCCTCCGGCACCTACGGCAAGCAGTGGTCGGCGGAGCTGTCCGACCTGGCGAGCTGGGCGTGGAGCGAACTGTCCCAGCGGGAGGCCGCGGTGGAGCTGCAGGCCATCGGGGGCGGGCAGGTGGTACCGATACCGCTGGCGGGCTGAATCGGTACTGCGCGCCCTCGGGGCCGGACGCCCTTGGAGCCGGGCACCCTCGGAGCCGGGCACCCTCGGAGCCGGGCACCCGAACCGAGAGGGCGAACGTTCGGCACGGCGGCGACTTGACCTGTTCCTGACGACTCTCCGGGAGGTTCTCCCGGCCCCCGGAGAGCCGTCCACGCGCCGTCCACGCGCCACCCGCGACCGACGTGAGCTGCGACTTTCCGCCGGCGGACACTCCCCCCGGACTCCTCCACCATCGTCACCACCCGTCCACAGATCGTCAGTTGATGTTGCGATGAGGGCACCTGGGACTGATAGCGTTCCTGCCGTCGGCGGCCGTGCTGCACCCCCGCCCGGACGATGACACCGCGTCACCCCGTCCGGCCACCCCGGCCGCGGCGCCCTGAAGCCCCGGCCGGACCGCGCACAGGCCGGTCCGCCGTTCGGCCCAGCGACTCGGCCCTGCAACAAGGAATCAGATGCCAGGCATATCGGCCCCCCGCACGGCCCACCGCGCCGGCCGGTCCGGCTCGCTCCGCAGCTCGCTCCTCGCCCTCGTACTGGTCCCCAGCCTGGGCCTCGCCGCCGCCTGGGGCTACGCCGCCTACCTGCTGCGCGGCACCGAACACCGCACCGCCCTGATCGCCGGAAGCGCCGCCGTCGCCCTGGTCCTGCTGATCAGCCTGGCCCACGGCATCCGGACCGCGCGGGCCCTGTCCGCCCGCCTCGGCGCACTGCGCACCGACACCCTCGCGCTCGCCCAGGACGAGATCCCCGAGGTCGTCGGACGGCTGCGCGCCGGGGAGCCCGTACCCACACCGCCCGCCTGGTCACCGTCCCGCCGGACCGGCGACGAGGTCCAGCAGACCTCCGACGGCCTCGCCGCCGTCCGCCAGGCCGCCGTCGCCGCCATCATCCACCAGGCCCAGGGCCGCGAGGGGACGAAGAAGGTCTTCCTCAACATCGCCCGCCGCACCCAGATCCTGATCCACCGACAGATCAGCATGCTCGACGCCCTGGAGCGCGAGCACGAGGAACCCGAGCTGCTGCGCGAACTGTTCGCGGTCGACCACCTCGCCACCCGGATGCGGCGCAACGCCGAGAACCTCGTCATCCTCGGCGGCGCCCTGCCCGCCCGGCGCTGGCGCAACGCCGTGCCCATGGTCAACGTGCTGCGCAGCGCCGTCTCCGAGACCGAGAACTACGCCCGCGTCGTCGTCCAGGGCGTGCCGCGCGCCTCACTCAGCGGACAGGCCGTCGCCGACGTCATCCACCTGATCGCCGAACTCATCGAGAACGGCACCACCTTCTCCCCGCCGTACACCCAGGTGCAGGTCTCCGCACAGGAAGTCCCCAAGGGCCTGGCGGTCGAGGTCGAGGACCGCGGCCTCGGCATGGGCGAGGACGAGTACGAGCGGCTCAACGACTACCTGGCCAACCCGCCCGAGCTGGACGTCTCCGCCCTCGGCGACGACCTGCGCCTCGGCCTGTTCGTCGTCGCACGGCTGGCCGCCCGGCACGACATCCAGGTCACCCTGCGGCCCTCGCCCTACGGCGGCACCCGGGCCGTGGTGCTGGTGCCGTCGGTGCTGCTGGAGCAGGCCGACCAGCCGGCCGCCATGGCCGGACTGCCGTCCGGCGCGCGGGTCACCCGGACCCCTGTCCCCGAGCCCGTGCGGGCGGCGGGCGGCAACGACCCCGGCAGTCCGGACGGCGGGCTGGACGGGGGGCTGACCGGCGCGCTCGCCGGAGTGCTCGGCGGGCTGATCGGCACCGGGCCGGGCGCTCCGACGCCCGGGGCCGAGCCGGGTGCGCCCGGCGGGCCCGGGGCTGGTGGTGTGGCCAGTGGCCTGGTGGTGCCTGGTGTTCCCGGGGGACCTGGTGTTCCCGGGGTGGGTGGCAGCGGTGTGATCATCGGCGAGCTGCTCGCCCAGTACCCCCTGGACGGCGGCCCGGCCGAGGGAGCCGCCCCCGGCCCGGCCAACGGCGGTCTGCCGGTCGGCGCCGAGATACCCGGTCTGCCCGGGGCCGTGGTCGTCCCCCGGCCCGTCTTCCCGCGCCCGTACGAGGTCCCGTCCGACATCCCGCCCGGTGGGCCGCCGGCCGACGGCCGTGCTGCGGACGTGCCGGCCGGAACCACGGCCGGGCCCACGACCGGGCCCTTCGACGGTGCCACCGCCGAGCCTCCTGCGCCCGCCCACGGACGCGCCCAGGAGGAGCACTCGGACCACGGCCCGGACGGCGAACTGCGCACCCCGCGGGTCCTGCCGCAGCGGGTCCGCAACGCCAGCCTCGCCGAGCAGCTCCGCGAGGCCCACGCTCCCGGCGCCATGCTGCCCCCCGTGGTCGGCCCGCCGCCCCAGGCCGGGCCCTGGCACGGAGCCACCGGAGCCACCGGACAAACCGGGGCCGCCGGAGGAACCCGGGCCGCCAGGGCCGACGACCCGTCGCCACAGCGCTCCCGCACCACCATGGCCGCCATCCAGCGCGGCACCCGGACCGCCCGCGCGGCCGACCCCGACGCGCCGACCACCCCCACCGCCCCCCAGGCGCCCGCCGCGCCCCACCTCCCGGCCGCACCTTCCGCCGCCTGGGAGGCCTCCGCCGTTCAGGAAGCCAAGGAACAGCAGTGATGACGCAGCACACCGACACCCCGCGCGACCTCAACTGGCTGCTGGACCAGCTGGTGGCGCGGGTACCCGAGACCCGGCACGCCATCGTCCTCTCCGAGGACGGCCTGCTGGTCGGCATGTCCCAGGGCCTCGACCGGGCCGACGCCGAACACC
The DNA here is from genome assembly GCF_042732075.1 of Kitasatospora sp. NPDC059812. Taxonomy (NCBI): domain Bacteria; kingdom Bacillati; phylum Actinomycetota; class Actinomycetes; order Kitasatosporales; family Streptomycetaceae; genus Kitasatospora; species Kitasatospora sp. NPDC059812. Next base: position 134,783 of record NZ_JBHWIO010000006.1, on the reverse strand, counting down.
TCTCCGCCGTCGCCTCCGGTCTGCAGAGCCTCGCCCGCGGCGCCGGCCACCGCTTCAACGGCGGCCGGGTCCGGCAGACCGTGGTCGAGATGGACCAGCTGTTCCTGTTCGTCACCACCGCCGGGCAGGGCGCCCGGCTCGCCGTCCTCACCAGCGAGCAGGTGGACGCCGGGCTGATGGCCTACGAGATCAACATGCTGGTCAAGCAGGTCGGCCAGTACCTCACCGCGGCACCGCGCAGCGACGCAGGCCAGGCCGGCGCGGGTGGCGGTGCGTGACCGCCGACGCCGAGGAGGCCTGGTTCTACGACAAGGACGCAGGCCATCTGGTCCGCCCCTACGCGATCACCAACGGGCGCACCGGCCCGGTCCGTGACGGATTCGCGCTGATCACCCTGGTGGTCACCTCCGACCCGCGCACCGACACCAGCCGGCTCACGCCCGAACCGGCCGCGATCCTCGACCTGTGCCGCGAACGCCCGCTGGCCGTGGCCGAGATCGCGGCCACCCTCGACCTGCCCGTCAGCGTCGTCAAGGTGCTGCTCGACGACCTCGCCGAGGCCCGGCTGATCCTCACCCGCGCCCCGGTCCAGCTCGCCGAGGCGCCGGACATCTCGCTGATCCAGGCCGTGATCGAGGGCGTGGGGGGGGGGGGGCCCCCCGGGCCCCCCCCCCCCCCCCCACGGCGCCCCCCCCCCCCCCCGCAGAGATAAAGAGCCCGCTCGCGATTGAGGGGGGGGGTGAGAGTCAA
>NZ_JBHWIO010000006.1:127139-134023 GCF_042732075.1 Kitasatospora sp. NPDC059812 | reverse complement strand
CCCTCTGCCACGCAAATCTCGCTGATCCCGCACTTGATCGAGGTCGTCCCCAGGCTCGACCCCGCCGACCCCGACCGCCCCGCACCTCTCAGTCCCACTCCAGGAGACCCGAATTGACGACCCAGAGCCTGGTGCCGGGCGCGGTCAAGATCCTCGTCGCCGGCGGCTTCGGCGTCGGCAAGACCACCATGGTCGGCTCGGTCAGTGAGATCGAACCGCTGCAGACCGAGGAGCGGATGACCCGCGCCAGCATCGGGGTCGACAGCCTCGACGGCGTCCAGGGCAAGTCCACCACCACCGTGGCGATGGACTTCGGGCGGATCACCGTCCGCGAGGACCTGGTGCTCTACCTGTTCGGCACACCCGGCCAGTTCCGGTTCTGGTTCATGTGGGACGACCTCGCGCTCGGCGCCCTCGGGGCGATCGTCCTCGCCGACACCCGGCGGCTCGAATCCAGCTTCGCCGCCGTGGACTTCTTCGAGCAGCGCGGCATCCCGTTCGCGATCGGCGTCAACTGCTTCCACGGCCGCCGCGACGCCAGCCCCGAGGACGTCCGGCGCGCCCTCGACCTCGGTCCCGAGGTCCCGATCGTGCTCTGCGACGTGCGGGAGCGGGCGTCCAGCAAGGAGCTGCTGCTCGCCCTGCTCGACCAGGTGCACCGCAACGCCCTGTCCGCCAGGCGGCGTTGAGCGTCCGGGCCGTGCGGGCCGCGCGGGGTCGCCGGGGCCGGCGCCGGACTTGATGTCGAGGTCGGGGTCGGGGCCGGGGTCGGGGTTCAGGCGTTGGTCGAGGTTCAGGCGTTGGTCGAGGTTCAGGCGTTGGTCGGGGTGCGGCCGGTGAGCCCGGCCGGGTCGTCGAGTCCGGAGAGGGCGTGGACCAGCGGCGCCAGCTCCGGCACCTCGGCGGCCTGCGCCAGGGTCGCCTCCAGGGTGGCGTCGTGCACCGGGCGGGCGGCCGTCAGCAGGTTGCGGCCCTCCGGCGTCAGCTCGGTGTAGATCCCGCGCCGGTCGTCGGCGCAGAGGTAGCGGCTGAGCAGCCCACGGTCCTCCAGCCTGGTCACCAGGCGGGTCGTCGCGCTGCTGCTCAGCGCCGCGGCGCGGGCCAGCTGCTGCATCCGCATGTGCCACCCGTCCTGCCGCGACAGGGCGTCCAGCACCGTGTACTCGACCACCGAGAGCCGGTGCTCCGCCTGCAGCGCCTTCTCCAGCGCCGCGTCGATCAGCCCGTGCAGCGCGGCGAGAGTCCGCCAGCCACGGGCCCGGACCTCGGCCGCGTCGTCGCGGATACCCATCGCTCGCCTTCCCTTCCACTTCCCTGCACGTCTCGTGACGTCTTCCCTGGGACAAGTATGCCAGCCGGCGCGGATTAGCTGTCTGTGCAAATAGTTTTCCTTATACCTCCCCTCGATGCCGGTCCATGGCGAGCTCCCCGGCCCAGGCGGCGGCGCAGAGCGCGGCGGCCAGTTCCTCCGTGTAGGAGGCGGCCGCCAGCCAGGACCCGGCGAAGGCGTCGTGGTCGTCCGGGACGACCCGGCCGAACACGTCGCGGCGCCGGTCGGCCGCGGCAGCCCGCAGGGCGTCCAGGAGCTCGGCGGCCGTCACCAGCCCGGCGGCGCGCAGCAGGCTCCCGTCGGCGGCCGCCGTGGCCGCGCTCGGGGCCAGGGCATGGCGCCCGGTGGTGACCGCCTGCTCGACCCGGCGGCCGAGCACGTGGACGGGCGGACCGTACGGGGCCTCGCTCGGGAGACCGGCCGGAAAACCGGGCACGGCATCGGTGGGGGTGGCGATCTGGAGGTCGGTGGTCCGGAGGTCAACGGTCCGGAGGTCGGCGGTCTGGAGGCGTTCGAGGCCGAGATTGACCCGGTCGGCCCGGTCCGCGGGGACGGCGAGCGAGGGAAGGCCGGGGGCCTCAGGGGCCGTCGAGGGCTCCGGGGGTGTGCCGATCGCGAGCAGGCGAAGCTCCGGACGGTCCGATCGCTCCAGGCGACCGATCACCCGCAGCCGCAGGCCGGGCGCGGTGGCGAGCAGTGCGAGGTTCGCCCGGAAGGCCAGCCCCGGGTGCTCGTGCCCCGTGCACAGACCGACCTCCAAGCCGCCGTCGGCGCCATCGGCACCATCGGCACCGCCCTCGCAGCGCGCCAGCAGCCTCGGCGCCCCGCCCGGGCCGACCGGAGCCGGGCCCAGCAGAGTCACGTCCAGGAACAGCAGGTCGCTCCCGGCCGGGCGGCCCTCGTACGGCAGCGACTCCGCCGCGAGCGCCCGCGCCACCTGGGCGGCCGCCGGTTCGGCCCAGAGCGCGGCCACCGGCTCCGCCGTCCACGCCGCGCCCGCCGCCCGGACCGCCCGGACGGAAGCACCCGCGCCCAGCCGCCCGGCGGCGGACCGGGTGGCGCCCTGGACGGCCAGCCCGGCACGGCTGAACTCCCGGTGGCTGAGCGGGGCCTCCCCCAGCCGGACCGTCCGGTTGCCCGCCCCGACCGCCTGCGGGGCGGCGGCCGCCGCGTCACCGTGCGGCATCACCTCGGCCACCGTGCTGAGCCGGCCCCCGGCGTCCACCGCCCAACTCACCACCCCCGCATGCGTGGCCGTCAGCACCGGCTCGGTGAACAGCCCGTACAGCCGCAAGCCGCCCTCCTCGCCGTACGCCTGGCGGGCGGTGCCGCGCAGTTCGGCGACCGGGCCGGAGCCGGTGCTCAGGGCGGTGGTGAGGTCCAGCAGCTCGCGCAGACCGGCCACCAGGTCCGCCAGCCGGTGCTCCGGCGCCCCGGACCGGGCCGCGCGCACCCTCGTCACCACCACGACCGCCGCCGCGGCCGGGCGGTACAACCCCGCCAGCCGCGCCCGGTGGGCCGCCCGCAGCAACTCGGCCTGCGCGACCGCCCCCGCGCCGCTCACCCCGGCGGCCAGCACGGCGCACCCCGCCCGGTGGAGATGGCGGGCCGCCGCCACCTCCACCGGGGTGGGCCCGGCCTCGGGCTGCGCCTCCTGTGACTTCTGTGACTCCCGTGGCTCCCCTCGCTCCTGCGGCTCCTCCGAGGGCGCTGGGGCCGCCTCGGTCGGCGTGACCTCCTCGGGCTCCTCGGGCTCCTCCGCCAGCTCGGCCAACGGGCAGAGCATGACCGCAGCGGCCCGGTGCACGCAGGCCGGGGCCAGCAGGCAGCCGCAGCGGACGTCGGCCGCATCCGCGACCACCGCGCCCGGGGCGCGCAGCACGAGCGCCGTCTCCTCGTCCACCTCCACCCGCCACTCGTCACCGCAACGGGTCACCGGCCGCTCCGCCAGCTTCGCCGCCGCGCCGTCCAGCCGCTTCTGCAACCGGGCGCTCAACCCGGCCACCACCTCCGCGACCACCTCCGGCCGGACCGCCGGCCAGCCGCTCGTCCGCTCCGCCACGCTCATCGCACCTTCTCCCCCACCCAGCGGGCCAGTTCCAGCGGACTCAACGCCGCCACGGGCATACCGGCCGCGACCAACTGGCCCGCGACCGCCTTCGAATAGCGGGCCGTCCCCGTGTCGTCCAGCGCGGCGCAGCCGAGCAGGTGCACACCGGAATCCACCAGTGCCCGGGTCTGGGCCAGCAGCCCGCCCACCGGGCCGCCCTCCTCGAAGTCGCTGACCACCACGACCAGCGTCCGGGACGGCACCGTCACCAGCTTCCGCGCATACCGCAGCCCGCCCGCGATGCTGGTGCCACCACCGATCCGCACCTCCAGCAGCACACTCAGCGGATCCTCCACCCGCTCGGTCAGGTCGACGATCTCGGTGGAGAACGCCACGAAGTGGGTGCTCAGCGAAGGCACCCCGGCCAGGATCGACGCCGTCAGCGCCGCCCAGACCGTCGACGCCTCCATCGACCCGGAGACGTCCACGACCAGGATCAGCCGCCAGTCGGCCGCCTGCCGGGCCCTGGTCCGGAACACCGGACGCTCGGGCACGATGAGTGTGCCGCCGTCCCCCGACGGGCGGGCCGTGGCGAGATTGGCGCGAATGGTCCGGTCCAGGTCCAGTCCGCCACCCGGCCGACGCGTCGGCCGCGGCACGCTGATCCCGGTCAGCGCCGGACGCAGCCTGGTCGCCAACGCGCGCGTCAACTCGTCCACCAGACGCCGCACCAGCGGACGCAGCCGCGCCACCCTCGCCTCCGGCAGGCCGCCCGCGTGCTCCAACACCGTGCGCAGCAAGTCGACCGACGGGCGGACGGCACCCGGCTCGATCGCCTCCAGGACGTCCGTCCGACCCTGCGCCACGGCGGCCGCCAGCACCTCCTCCCGGACTCGCGGCCCGAACAGCGCCGACAGTTCCTCGGCCCACTCCCGCACCCCCGGGAAGGGCGCCTCGCGGCCGCCCCGCCCGGACCGCCCGTCCAGGCCCGGGCCGGAGCCCTCGCCTCGCCCGCTGCCGTACAACTCGTCCAGGGCGGTGGCGAGTCGGGCGCACCGCCCGCTCAGGCCACCGCTGCCGGGGCGGCCGAGGAGCAGCCTCCAGCGCTCGGCCGGGGCGAGGGCGTGCCGCGTGGCGACGGGTGCGGAAGGGAGCGGCTCGACGCGGTGCGGTGGCTCGGGTGCCGGATCGCCCCCGGGCGCCGGCAGCAGGCCGCGCCGGGCCAGCGCCGCGCGGGCGGCCAGATCCGCGCGGACCCAGCCGGCCACCACCGCCGGCGGGACCTCCTCGGGCAGGCCCGCGAGCCGGGTGCCCAGGCGTTCCTCGACCAGGACCAGCAACCGGTCCCGGGCAGCCGGGCTGAGCGTGTCGAAGCCCCCGCGCAACGCCGGCAGCCGGTCGAGGAAGGCGGCGTCGGGCAGCGAGGTGATCCGCTCCAGCACGGGCTCCAGCGCCTCCGGCGCGGTGGCGAACAGGCCCTCCGCTGCCGTCAGCAGGCCGACCAGCCCCCGCCCGAGCGCGTGCCGGGCCTCCGGGCCGGTCGCCCCGTCCACCCACGAAGCCGCCCGCCCGCCCAGCGTCTCCGCCCGCTCCCGCCCCAGCAGCACCCGCACCGCTCCGGCTGCGCCTCGCACCAACGGACTCCCCCGGTCCGCGAGTTCGGCCAGCACGTGCCCCAGCCGCAACCCGCCGTCCAGATCCGCCCGCCGCGCCAGCTCCACCAGCGCCCGCGCATCCGCCGGATCGTCCGACCCGCCCAACCCCTCCAACTGCCGCACGGCTGCCACGGTCAACACCTCGCCCACCGCCCCCAACCGCCCCGCCGGCCCGGCCGACGCCCCGCCCGCACCGGGCAACGGCGCGGAGCCGTCGGGGAACGCGGCGAGGTGCGCCGGCTCCTGCCGGCCGGGGGCGGCGCCCAGCTCGGGCGACGACGCGAGAGCCCCGGGGGCGCCGGGGGTGTCGGGTGGGGCGTAGCCCGGGAGGTGGCCGGCGGCGAGGCGGTCGAGGAGGGCCAGGGCGTCGAGGAGTTCGGGGAGGGTGCCGGAGGACGGGAGGACGGTGGCGAGTTGGGTGAGGCGGGTGTCGGCGAGGGCCGGAAGGCCACAGGCGGCCGCGTCGGTGAGGCCTTGGAGGACCTCGCGGGCGGTGGGGCCGTCGGCCTGCTGTTCACGGCGGAGGCGTTCGCGCAGGGTGCCTTCGGCGGCCTGCGCGGGGGTGACGCCTCGGGCGCCCGCGACGGTGAGCATCGCGGCAGCGGCCGGGGTCCAGTGGAGGCGCCAGCGCGTGCCGATGGCTTCGGTGCCGCCCGCGCCGGTGGTGGTGACGGGGTCGGCGTAGGGGACCCCGCAGGCGGTGAGGCGGTGGAGGAGGATCTCGCGGCGGCGGTCGAGGGGGGTGCGCAGCGGATCGAGGCGGAGTTCGCGGGGCTCGGGGTCGGCGGGGCCGGGGAGGCCGAGGTCGGCGAGGAGGGCTTCGACGGCGGGGGCGAGCCCGCTGCGCGGGGCCGCGGGGGTGGCGCGGCCGGTTCGGGTGCCGACCAGGACGCGTTCGAGGGCGCGGGCGACGGCCCGGCCGCGGCCGAGGGGTTCGCCTTGGGCGAGGACGGTCTGGACGGCTTCGACGAGTTCGCCGCGGCCGGGGGCGGCGTGGCCGCGCAGGCGGGCGAGGTCTCCGGCGAGGCGGACGATCTCGCGGGCGTCGGCCGGGCCGGAGGGGTGGTCCTGGCTGCGCAGTGCTTCGCAGATCCGGACGGCGGTGGTGGTGAGGGCCCGGGTGAGGCGGTCGGGGTCGCCGCCGGCGTCGAGGACGGTGTGCTGCCACTCGGGATCGCGGATGCCCGCCGGATAGCCGGACCGGGCGTCGAGCAGCGGGTAGGTGTAGGGGATCAGGGAGAGGGCGTGCCCGAGGTGGTCCGGGTGCGGCGGTTCCTCGGTGGCGGCGGGCCCGTCGAGCAGGGCGGGCGCGTGGAAGGCGCCGACGACGGCGGCGACCCGGCGCCCGCCGGCCGCCGCGGCCCGGATCCGGGCACGCATCCAGGCTTCGCGCCGTAGGTCGTACGGGTCGACGCCGGGGCCGGTCTCGGCGTCGCGGCGCAGCGCCCAGCCGACCAGCAGGGCGGCGCGCCGGACGGCGTCGGGGGTGGAGCCGGGGGCTGCGGTCTCGACGAGGCGGTCCCACAGGTCGTCGTCGGAATCGCGCCCGGTGAGGCGGTGGCGCAGCGCGTCGGCGACACCGGGGGCGCCGGGGGCACCGGGGGCGGGCTGTTGTTCCTCGTGGGGCGTGGTGCGGTGGGCGAGCGGGAGGTCGCAGGCGAGTGTCTCGACGCCGTTGCGCCGGGCCCAGCGCAGGGCGACCAGCTCCGGGGAGAAGTCGGCGAACGGGTAGAAGGCGAGCCGGCCGGGGCCGGAGTCGGCGGCGGGGCCCCGGCCGGGCGCGCGCGGGCGCGTTTAAACAAAACCCAACCCACCCAACACACACACACACCGGGTTTGAGCGGGTCGG
>NZ_JBHWIO010000006.1:65865-127129 GCF_042732075.1 Kitasatospora sp. NPDC059812 | reverse complement strand
GGGCTGGCGGCTTCGGGGGGCGGGGCGCGCGGGGGGGGGGCCGCGGGGGGGGGGGGGCCCCGCCGGCCCGGGGGGGGGGGGGGGGGGGCGGCGCGGGCGACGGGGGCCTGGGTGTCCTCGTCCGCCAGCCAGCCGAGCCAGGGCTGGAACTCGGTGGGGAGTTCGACCAGCACCACCTCGGGCTTGACGGCGTCGAGCAGCGCGGGGAGGACCGCGCTGAGCGACGGCGCGTGGTGCCGCACGCCGATCAGGTAGGGCCCGGGCCGGCCGGTGCCGGAGGCGGCCAGCCGCTCGGCCTCGGCCCGGACGGCCGGGCGCGGGTCGTCCAGGCCGTCCAGGTGGCCGGGGCGGAGCGGACGGACGGGGCCGTCCTGGTGGTCGGGGCCGGCCTGGTGATCGGGGCCGGCCGGGGCGGGCGTCACCGTGCTGGTCATCGCCTCATGCCTCCAGGGCCGAGCGGAGGTCCCACAGGGTGCGCCAGGTGCCGGCGCCCTGTTCGGCGCGCCGGCGGACCGGCCCGTCCCAGTAGCCGAGCAGCCGTGCCGCGTCGGCCGGGTCGTCCTTGCGGACGACGCCGATGAGTTGGCCGGGGAGGCGGCCGAGCAGGTCGCCGCCGTCGGGCAGGTAGGCGGCGGTGACCCCGAGCGCGGTGGCGACCGAGACGGCCTCTGCCGTGCTCATCACGGTGGACGGGCGCTCGACGTCCCAGCCTTCGGTGGAACGGCCGGTGCGCAGGTCACGGAAGGCGGTGACGAGGGCCTCCAGGACGGCGTCGTCCACCGCGTAGGGGGCTCCGGCGCGGGCGACGGCGACGGTCGACTGCCGGCGGACGAGTTCGACCTCGGCGGCGAGGCTGGCGATCGGGCCGACCGTCTCGAAGTTGAACCGCCGCTTGAGCGCCGCGGACATCTCGCTGACGCCCTTGTCCCTCAGGTTGGCGGTGGCGATCAGGGTGAAGCCGGCGGCGGCGTGCAGCTGTCCGTCCGGGGTGCCGGCCAACTCGGGGACGGAGAGCCGCCGTTCGGAGAGCAGGGAGACCAGCGCGTCCTGCACCTCGGGCAGGCAGCGGGTCACCTCCTCGACGCGGGCCACCGCCCCGGTGGTCATCGCGGTGAGCACCGGGGAGGGCACCAGGGCATCCCGGCTGGGCCCCTTGGCGAGCAGGAGGGCGTAGTTCCAGCCGTACTTGAGCTGGTCCTCGGTGGTACCGGCGGTGCCCTGGACGGTGAGCGCGCTGGTGCCGCAGACGGCGGCGGCGAGCAGTTCGGAGAGCATGGACTTGGCGGTGCCGGGCTCACCGACGAGCAGCAGGCCGCGCTCCCCGGCGAGGGTGACGACGCAGCGTTCGACGAGGGCGCGCTCGCCGACGAACTTCTGCTCGATGGCGAGGCCGCGGCGGCCGGCCTTGAGCTTCTCGCCGTCGCTGCCCATGACGAAGGTGACGACGGCGCGCGGGGTGAGCCGCCAGCCGGGCGGGCGCGGGCCGCTGTCGTACGCGGCCAGGAACTCCAGTTCGGCGGCGTGCTTCTCCTCGGGCGGGATGATCTGCCGGCTCGCGGGGGCGGTGTCGGCGCTCGCCTTCGTGTTGCCCGCCGGTGTGCTGTTCGTCGGTGTGCTGTTCGTCGGCGTGCTGTTCGTCGGCGTGGTGCTCATCGGCGGGCCTTCCTGCGCTTGCTGGTCTGGAGCTCTTCGTAGCCGGGGGCGTCGCCGTCGAGGGTCCGCTGCCAGGCCCGGGCGAACAGCTCCGGGACGGGCAGGTGGGGCAGCGGGACGCGGTGGGTGGGCAGTTCGTAGGGGGCGGCCTTCCAGGTCTCGGCGGGCAGGGCGGGGGCCTTGGCCTCCTGCCAGCCGCCGGGCAGGAAGAGGGTGCGGCCGGCCCGGGCCCGCTTGGCCTCCAGCACCAGGTCGGTGGCGGCGAGTTCGACGCGGGCGCGCTTGAGCCTGGCCGGCTTCCAGCCCGTCCAGCGGGCGACGTTGCGGTCGGTGGGGTCGGGCAGGGCCAGCAGTTGGAGGTAGAGCACCGCGGCGTCCTCGCCGAGGCCGTGGGCCCGGGCCGCCTCGGCGACCAGGTCGGGGACGGTGAGCTGCGGGTGCTGTAGCCAGGCCTGGCCGTCGGCGGCCACCACCGCCTCGGTGGCGGCGGCTGTCAGGCGCTCCACTTCGCCGCGCAGGACGGCCTCGATGGCGCCCCGCTCGATTTCCAGCCAGTAGCTGGCCCCCAGCCCACCGAGCAGTTCGAGCACCGGGTCGTCGGGGCCGGTGAGCCCGGCCGGACGCAGCCAGACCCGCTCGTACTCGTCGTGGTAGGGCGTCAGGACGAGGGCCGGGCCGCAGTCGACCAGTCCGTTCGGGTCGGCTCCGCCCGCGGTCGGCAGGCCGAAGTGGGTGCGCAGGACGGCCGACATCGAGGCGCCCTTGGTGGTGTGGACGAGGTGGAAGTCGAGCAGCAGGTCGGGGTCGGCGAGGCGGCTTCGCAGCGCGGCGGCGGCCGCGGGCAGCAGCGGGCGCAGCGGGCTGTCGGCGGGCAGGTGGTAGGCGAGCCAGCGCAGGGCGTCGACGGCGCGGCCGAGGTCGCCGGAGGCGGGTGCGGCGCTCTGGTCCTCGGCGAGCAGCTGGGGGGTGGACCCGCCGCCGTCGCTGAGCCGGAAGGCCGTGGTGCCGGTCAGCCAGGGGGTCTGTGCGGGGTTGAGCACCGCCTCGATGTGTTCGATCTGCGCGCCCTTGACGGTGGCCTGGGCGGCCTCGGGGAGGGTGACGAGCCGGCCGAAGTGCCGGATCCAGGCGGCGGCGCCGGCGTCGAGGTCGGGGCCCTCCGCCCAGAGGGTCTTCGGGTCGGCGGGCAGCAGGGCGCCCCAGACGTCGGCGAGGGCGGCCCGGTCGCGGCCGCGCAGCCAGTCCCGGGCGGCCTTGGCCTCGGTGGACTTGAGGCCGTACTCGGCGAGCCGGTCGGCGGGCAGCACGGCGCTGTGCCACTGGAAGAGCCCGGGCGGCGGGCTGAGCAGCAGGGCGGCGCGGGCGGCACCGATCCCGGTGAGCCCGCCGAAGGCGGTGGCGCGGTCGAGCTGCCAGGGGGCGCCTCCGTGCAGCGCGGCCGCCTGCCGGAACGCGGCGATCCAGGCGGCGCCGACCCGCTCCTCGGTGCCGCGTTCCTTGACGGTGGTGAAGTGGGCGACGGGCCCGAACGCGCCGCTCGGGTCGTGGTCGACGGCGTACCACTGCTCGGTGCCCTCGTGGTGCCGTCGGTGGCCGAGGATGACGACGGTGCGGTCGCCGTGGCGCAGCACCTGCCCCTCGCGGGGGACGGCGGGCTGGTGGCGGTTGGCGCGGTCGGCGGGTTCGCCGAGGACGATCTCGCGCAGGGTGGCGCCGCGGTCGGCGAGCACTCCCTCGGTCAGTTCGCCGAGGAGCAGCACGAGGCTGGAGCGGTGGGCCGGTTCGGTGAGCGGGGCTGCCACCGCGTAGGCGAGGGTGTCGAGACGGCCGAGCAGGTGGAGCCAGCCGTGGTGGGTGTCGCCGTGTTGCAGGGTGACGGTGGCCGGGGTGCTCCAGCCCTCGCCGGTGGCGGCCGGCGGGTCGGCCAGGACGGCGGTGACGGCGCGCAGGTTGTTGAGCACCCGCCACCGGTCTCCGTCGCCCCAGTTGGGGCCGAAGCAGGCGACGTCGGGCAGGAGGGTGGTGACGGCCTCGCGCAGTTCGTGGTCGCGGCCGTGCTCGGGCCGGTACTCGGCGGCCTCGGCCTTGGACGGCTTCTCGGCCTCCGGCTGCGGGACGAACCGGGCGATCCGGTCGAGCAGGTCGGCGGCGGTGCGGGCGAGCCCGGCGACCCCGGCGAGCAGCAGCGGGTGGCTGATGCCGGGCAGGACGGTGCCGACCGCCTGAACGGGCAGGGCGCGGCGGGCGCCACCGGACTGGGCCAGCGGGCGTCGGATGCCCTGGGCGGTGATCCAGCGCTGCTCGTCCTCGGGCACGGGCCGGCTGTCGGTCGGCCAGGCGGCGTCGATCAGGCGGGCCGCCTGCTCGGTGCCGACCGTGCGCAGGACGCGTGAGCCCGCCTCGTCGCGGGGCCGCAGGGCGTGCCAGTGGTCGAGCGGGGGGACGAGCGCGGTGCCGGCGGCGGCGAAGTCCCCCGGGCGGCAGGGGCGCAGGTCGACGGTGCGGTCGGTCTCGGCGGCCAGGTCGGGCAGGGTGAGGGCGAGGCCGTCGCGCTGCGCCTCGGTGACGACCGGTTGCGCCTGGCCGGGGAGGGTGAGGCGGCCGACCGGGACGTGGTCCGGGTGGCCGTCGGTGATCGGCAGGACGATGACCTGCCCGTCGGCGGTGGTGGTGGTGACGGCACGGTCGAGGTCGACCCGGACCCAGCTGCCGAGCACGGTGCCGTCGGTGCCGAGCGGCGTCTGCTCCAGGCCGGGCTGGAGCGGCAGCAGTCGGGCGCGCGTGAGGGTCAGTCGGCCGGCGGCCGCGGTGGCGGCGATCACCGGTGGTTCGGCGGCGCGGCCGAGGGCGCCGGTGTGCGGGTCGAGTTCGCGCAGGACGGCGCCGTCCTGGCCGTAGCGCACTGTCCAGTGGCCGGTGCCGTCGCCGAGGACGCGGTGTTCGGCGGGCATCCGGGTGTCGCCGGGGTGCAGCGGGCGTTCGCCGGTGGTGCGGCCGCCGCCGGGCAGCGGGAGGGAGGGGGGCTCGGGATCCCGGTCGCCGTAGTGGTAGCCGGTGATGGTCTCACCGGTGAGTTCGACGACCTCGCCGGGCCGGCTGGACCAGTAGGCGTGCTGCTTTCCGTCCTGGTACCAGGCGACGAGGAGTTCGCCGTCGACGAAGCGCAGCCGGGGCTGGTTCCAACGCTCCTTCGCCGGGGGCAGGCGCAGGGTGTGCTCCAGCAGGACGCCCTGCGGGCCGACCACGACGGCTTGGTCGTGGCGGGCGAGGATCAGGTGCGGCCAGGCGTCCTCGACGATCAGGCCGGTGAGGCGCCCGCCGTTGAGGCCGGGGGTGTCCTGCGGCTCGGGCTCCGGGGCGCCGGAGTCGGGGCCGGCAAGGTCCGCAGAGTCCACGGGCTTGGCCGGGTCGGCCGGGTCGGCGAGCTTGGCCAGGGCCTCTTCCAGGGCCGGCCAGCCGAGTTCGTCGAGGATGCCGGCGCCGAGCGCCCCGGCGAGCAGGGCGGTGACGTCGAGGGCGGCGATCCGCTCGGCGGCGGCCGGGGCAACGGCCCGCACGGCGGTGCGGTACGGGCTCAGCGAGCGCACCAGGTCGGCGGCGCCGGCCAGCCCGCGGGCGGCGGTCAGCTCGTCGGTCCGGAGTTCGGCCCACTCCTCGAACAGGCGGCGCAGCAGCGGCAGGGCGGGCACCTGCCGCTTGACGGCGGTCTCCCAGGCGGGCGGGGTCGCGGCGCGCAGGACGGGCCGGAACCGCGGGTCGGCGGCGACGGCCGCGAGGCCGGCGCTGTCGGGGCCGCACTGGTCGACCCAGTCCTTGAGGTCGAACCGGAGGGTGGCCGACGGGTCGGCGACGGGCACGCCGTCGGCGAGCAGCCGGTCCAGCAGGTCGAGTTGGGTCTGGCTGCTGTGGACGCCGGTGTACAGGTCCACCGGGACGCCGTCGGCCCGCAGCCGCTCGGCCATCCGGCCGGCCAGGGCGACGGTGGCGGCGCAGCTGGGCCGGGAGCGCCAGCCGCGCCCGAGGTGGTGGCACCAGCGCTGCAGCCACGCGGCGGCGGGCTCGGCGCCCTCGGCGCGCGGGCCGGTGAGCAGCTGCTCGGCCCCGGTCTCGGCGAGCAGGACGAGCCAGGCGGTGTCGTTCACGGCGGCGTCGGTGCCGGCCGGGTCGGGCATCAGCTCCAGCAGGCGGGCCCGGACCACCGGGTCGCGCCGGCCGAGTTCGGTCAGGGGGCCGTGCCAGGACTTCCAGAACGCCCCGGGCGCCCGGTTGGCACCCGGGCCGGCCAGCAGTTCGGCGAGCAGCGCCTGTTCGTGCTCGGCGCGGTCCAACCCGGCGGCCTTGATCAGTGCGCGGGCGTCCTCGGCGACCCCGGCGTAGGGGGCCATGCCGGCGGCGGAGCGCTCGGTGCAGAGCTGGCGGAAGCGCTGCCAGGCGGTCAGCGCGTCGAGCCGCCCGGCGAGCTCCTTGACGTACTGACGCAGGGACTTGACGGTGAGCGCGCCGGCCAGGGCGAACTCCAGGAAGACGGCGCGCAGCCGCTCCTCGTCGACCGTCAGGCGGTAGGTGCGCTCGGCCTCGCGGGCCTTGCCGAAGTAGCCGGCGGCGTAGGTCTGGTTGCCGTGGGCGAGGAAGATCCGGCCGACCTCCTCGCAGAAGGTGGGCAGGAAGTGCGGCACGGCGCGGCCGAGGCGGGCGGCGAGCGCCTCGAACCCGTCCTTGGCGGTGCCGGGCTTGGACCGGGCCTGGCGGGAGAGCCGTTCCATCTCCTTGACCAGGGCGAGCGCGTGGTGCCCGTTGGCCGGGTCGTGGACCAGCGCCCAGGCGGGGAAGCCGAGCGCCTCCTGGCGGACCTGGCCGACCTCGGCGGGCGTGCCGTCGGGGACCAGCCCGAGGAAGTCGACGGCGAGGTCCTCGGCCGGTCCGAGCGCGCCGGGGACCAGCCGGACGATCCGGCGCCCGTCGAGCGCGGGGTGGGTGTAGGCGCGGGCGGTGAGCACGTCGGCGGCGCTGTCGGGGCGGCCGACGCCGGGCAGGGTGCCGGGCGGGAGCACGGCCCCCGCGTCGAGCAGCCGCTCGTGCGGCCCGGCGTCCTGGGCGGCCCTCCGGTCGGCGTCCTGAACGGCCCTCTGGTCGAGTCCGGTGGCGGTCATGCGGCGTCCTCCCCTTCGATGGTGCGGCCTGCGTACAGTGCGGCGGCCATCCGCATGCCCTCGGACCAGGCGATCGGGCCGACCTCGGCGAGCGGCAGCACCCGGCCGTCCGGGCCCGCCCAGCTGAGCGCGCCCGTCTCGCAGGCGTCGTACTCGTAGTAGTCGCCCACCCAGACGCGGGCCTCGACGGTGCGCCCCGCCTCCACCACGGGCTGGACGGCGGAGCCGCCGCGCACCCGGTGGCCGAGCCGGGCACAGCGCCCGAGCAGTTCGCGCAGCTCCCGGTAGCGGCCGCCGGCGTAGGTGGTGACCTCGGTGCCGGTCGGCCGTTCGTCCGGCCGGTGCCAGACCTCCCGGTAGAGCTGCGGCACGCGCTGGGAGACGCCGAGCTCGACGGCGAACTCGCGCAGGTCGTCGAGGTCCGGGAGCAGCACGGGGTGGGGTATCAGGATCTCGCCGTCGGTGAGCCGGACGGTGTCGCCGTCCAGGTCCACCAGGCCGAGCCCGCGCTCGGCGTCCGCACCGCGCAGGAAGCCGGCGACGGCGCCGTCCGAACCGGTGACCACCAGGTCGCGCAGGACGGCCTGCCAGGCCTCGTCCGCCCAGACCGCGGTCAGCACGGCGGCGGGCACCGGCAGCGAGCGCACCATCCACCGCTCGACGTCCTCCTGGCAGCGCCGCTCGTGCGCGGCCAGCCACTCGGTGAGCTGCCTGAGCTGGGCGACCACCGGATCGTCACCGAGCTTCGACGGCAGGGACTTCAGCTCGCGGCCCGCCGCGTTGCGGCAGACCACCTTGCCCTCCCCGTCGAGCGCGACGCGGTACCCTCCCGCGTCTGTTTCCACCCATGCCACGGACGTCTCCTCCCACCTGCCGGTCAGCGATGCGAGGAACGTAGCGAGGCCCACTGACAAAGCGGCGGCCGGGGAGGCTGTTCCGCGGCTTCCGGGGCGCAAACCCGTCGAACGAGTGAACGGGACAGGGCGGCACGCCGCCTGCCCCGCCACCCGTCTCCCGTCGCCCGCCAGGTCACACCTGACGCATCGTCAACGTACTGACGCCGCCCGGGGGACGATCACCGGAGCGCCGTCGCCGGGGGCGGCGAGCACGTCGCTGTCGATGTCGTACAGCGCGCGCACCAGCGGTGCGTCGACCACCTCGCGGGGCGGGCCGCAGGCCACCACCGAGCCGTCGCGCAGGGCGACGACCAGGTCGGCGTAACGGGCCGCCGCCGCGAGGTCGTGCAGCACCATGACGACCGTCCGCCCGCCGGCGGCGACCTCGCGGACCAGTTCCAGCACCTCGACGGCGTGCCCGAGGTCGAGCGCGCTGGTGGGTTCGTCGAGCAGCACGACGGGCGCGTCCTGGGCGAGCACCATGGCGAGCCAGCAGCGCTGCCGCTGGCCGCCGGAGAGGCGGTCCAGCCGGCGGTCGGCGAGCTCCTCGACGCCGGTGGCGCGCAGCGCCCGCGCGGTGAGCCGCTCGTCGTCGGACGACCACTGGCGGAAGAGCCCCTGGTGCGGGTGGCGGCCGTAGCGGACGAGTCCGGCGACGGTGACCGCCTCGGGGGCCTGCGGGCTCTGCGGGAGCAGCGCGACCCGGTGCGCGGCCTGGCGCGGCCGCAGCCGCCAGACGTCCTCACCGCCGACCAGCACCCGCCCGCCGTCCGGCCGGTGCAGCCGGGCGACGGCCCGCAGCAGGGTGGACTTGCCGCAGCCGTTCGGGCCGACGACGGCCACCACCCGGCCGGCCGGGACGGTGAGGTCGACGCCGGCGAGCACCGGGCGGCCGGGGCCGTAGCCGGCGGTGAGGCCCTGGATCGTCAACTCCATCGAGGGTTCCTTCGGTTGGAGGGGGCTGCGGGCCGGCCGGGCGAGGTGCCGGCCGGCCGGGCACGGGCGCGGGCCCGAGCGCGGCCGGGTACGGGCCCGAACGGGCCCGAACGCGGGCCGGTCAGGAGGCGGCGAGCGCCTTGCCGATGTCGCCGATGACCACGTCGGCCGCGAGCGGCCCGCCGCGGGTGGACCAGACCGACCCGTCCACGGTGACGGCGTGCTTGTTCTTCACCGCGCCCAGCTCCTGGTAGGCGGGCTTGGACTGGACGTCCTTGAGCGCGGTCTTGCCGTCATCGGTGAGGGTGGACAGGAACAGCCAGTCGCCGTCGATCTCGGCGAGCTTCTCCAGGCTGAGCGCCGGGCTGTGCGCGTTGCCGTCCTTGTCCTGCGCGGCCGGGCGGGTGAGGCCCATGTCGAGGGCGACGCCGCTGGCGAACTGCTTCTTCTCCATCCAGCTGGGCCCGGTGGGGTTCCAGCGGACGATGGAGACGGCCGCGCCCTTGTTCTTGCCGAGGTCGCCTCCGGCCTTGGCGGCCTTGGCCTCGTAGTCGGCGATCACCTTGTTGCTCTGGTCGAGCTTGTTGACGGCGTTTCCGATGCCGCGGAAGGCGAGCTTCCAGTCGTCGGTGGGTGCCATGGTGACGAGGGTGGCGGGGGTGATCTCGCGCAGCTGCTTGAGCATCTGCTCGTCCTGCATGTCGCCGGCCAGGATGAGGTCGGGCTTGGCGGCGATGACCTTGTCCATGACGGGCTGCAGCAGGTTGCCGACCACCGGGACGCCCTGGACCTTGTCCTTGAGGTAGGCGGGCGGCTCGTTGAGCCCCTGGCCGTTGGTGATGCCGACGGGCTTGACGCCGAGGGCGAGCACCGCGTCGAGGTCCTCCTGGGTGAGGGTGACGATCCGCTGGGGCGCGGCGGGGATCTCGACGGCCTTGCCGGTCGCGTCCTTGACGGTGCGCTTGCCGCCGGCCGCGTCCGCCGCCGGGCTGCCGGCGGCGGTGGAGCCGCCCGCGGAGCCCGAGGATCCGGAGGAGGACCCGGAGGAGCCGCACCCGGCGAGCAGGAGGGCGGCCGCCCCGGTGACGGCCAGCGCCCGGGCCGCGCGGCGGCGGACGGGGTGGAGCGGGCTCTGGGCGAACGGCATGGGTGCCTCCGGGCAGCGGTGGTACGGGGGTTGGGCGGCGTCCGGGTGACCCGGCACGGTGGCGGTGACCACAGGACGATGCGCTCATTAGGTTAGCCTTACCTTATGACATTGTCGCAAGTGGGCGCCCCCGGGGAGTCCCGCACCGAGCCGGACGCCCCGCCGCCACCGCCGCCACCGCGCGGGGACGGCCGCCGCGCCGCCTGGCCGATCGCCCTCGGCGCGGTCGCGGTCCTGCTCGCCCTCGCCGCGCTCTCGCTGTCCGTCGGCGCCGGGGAGGTCGGCCCCGGGCGGGTGCTGGACTACCTGCTGGACCGCCACGGCGCCCGCGCGGACAGCCGGCTCGCCCTCGTCGTCGGCGACCTGCGCCTGCCCCGCACGGCCACCGCCCTGCTGGTCGGCGCCGCACTCGGGGTCGCCGGGGCGCAGCTGCAGTCCGTCACCCGCAACCCGCTCGCCGAGACCGGACTGCTCGGCGTCAACGCCGGCGCCTCCCTGGGGGTCGTGCTCGGCATCGCCGTACTCGGCATCCAGACCTCGTACGGGTACCTGGCCTTCGCCTTCGGCGGCGCCGTGCTCGCCAGCACGCTGGTGCTGCTCATCGCGGGCGCCCGGGGCGGGTCGCCGATGCGGCTGGTGCTCGGCGGCTCGGCGGTCGGCGCCACCTTCGGCGGGCTCACCGGCGTGCTGATCGTCAACTCGCCCGAGGCGTACGACCGGTACCGGGTGTGGGTGCTGGGCTCGCTGGCCGGGGTGGAGGGCTGGACGACACTGCGCCAGCTCGCCCCGGTGCTCGGCGTGGGCTTCCTGCTCGCCCTGCTCGCCACCCGGCCGCTCACCGCGCTCGCGCTCGGCGACGACCTCGCCCGCGGCCTCGGCCACCGCCCCGGCGCCACCCGGGCCGCGGTCGCCTTCGCCGTCACCCTGCTGACCGCCTCGGCCGTCGCGCTGGCCGGCCCGATCTCCTTCCTCGGCCTGCTCGCCGGATTCCTGGCACGGACCGTCGCCGGCCCCAGGGTCGGGCAACTCACCGTGCTCGCCGGGCTGTTCGGCGCCGCAGTGCTCACCGGGGCCGATGTGCTGGCCCGGGTGGTGGCCCGCCCGTTCGAGGCGCCGGTGTCGGTGATCGTCTCCCTGGTCGGCGCCCCCGCGCTGATCGCGATCGTCCGCTCCCGCCGGACCGCCGCGCTCGGCATGGCCGATCCGGCCGAGCCCGCCCCCGTCCGGCGGTCCGAGCCGCCCGCGCCCAAACCCGACCTGGTGCTGCGGCGCGGCGCCTGGTCGCTGCTGCTCCCCCGCCGGGCGCTGCTCGCCTCGCTCGCCCTGGCCGCGGCGCTGCTCGCCGTCGTCGTCGTGTCCGCCCACGCCGGGCAGAGCGAGCTCGGCCTCGGCCGCACCCTCCAGGCCGTGTTCGGCTACGGCGACCGGCTGGACGTGCTGCTGGTGCAGAAGTTCCGGCTCGGCCGGATCGTCGCCGGGCTCGCCGCCGGCGCCGCCCTCGGCCTGGCCGGCTGCCTCACCCAGACCCTCGCCCGCAACCGCCTCGCCACCCCCGAACTGCTCGGCGTCAACGACGGCGCCACCGCCGCCGTCCTGATCTCCGCCACCGTCTCCGGCACCTTCGGCGCCTGGTGGGCCGGCCCGCTCGGCGCGCTGGCCGCCGTCCTGGTCGTCACCCTGGTCTCCGGCGGGCTCGGCGCGCAGGGCTACCGGGTGCTGGTCGTCGGCCTCGCGATGTCCGCGCTCGCCTCGGCCGTCATCCAGGTCGCGCTCGCCCGCCGCTCGCTCAACTCGGCCGGCTCCCTTTACGTCTGGACCTCCGGCAGCCTCAACGGGCGGGACTACGCCGTCGCCACCCCGGTCCTGATCGGGCTGGCCGTGCTCGTGCCGCTCGCGCTGGCGGCGGCCCGGCGGCTGGCGGTGCTGCGCTTCGACGACAGCGTGGCCGCCTCGCTGGGCGTCGACCCGGGCCGGGTCCGGCTCGGCTGCCTGCTGCTGGCCGTCGCGCTGGCCGGGCTGGCCGTCGGCGTGTGCGGGCCGGTCGGCTTCGTCGCGCTGGCCGCGCCCGTGATCGCCGGGCGGCTGGCCGGGCCGGCGCGCGTGCCGGTCCTCGGCTCGGCACTGACCGGCGCCGTCCTCGTCGTGCTCGCCGACACCGTGGGGCGGGTGCTGATCGGCGGGGTGGAGATCCCCGTCGGCATCGTCACCACCGTCCTCGGCGGCCCCTTCCTGCTCTGGGTGCTGCTCGGCCGCAAGGGCACCCCCGCCTAACCTCCCCGAGGAGTCCCGCAGATGGAAACCCTTCCCCTGGTCGCGCCCGATCCGGCCGACCCCGCCTACCGCCTGGTCACCTTCGTGCACGAGGACGCGTCGTGCGACGGCGTGCTCGCGCTCCTGCACACCGTCACCGACAAGGACCGGCACGCCGGCGACCTCGCCCCGCACCTGATGACCCGCCGCGACGACGGCCGTTGGTCGATCACCTACCGGCTGCGAGCCGACCACCGGGCGTCCTACCAGCTGTACCCGTTCCGGGGGGACGCCCCCGGCACCACCCGGGCGGACTGGCTGCGCGTCCTCGACCACGCCCGCCCCGACCCGCACGACGCCGCCCCCCGGCTGCCCGCCCGCGACGGGCGCCACCCGTCGTCCGTGCTCAGCCTGCCCGACGCCCCCGCCCAGCCGTACGCCCGGCGGCGCGACGGCGTGCCGCGCGGGCGGACGGTGGCCCACGAGGTGGCCGGGCGGCGGGTGGACGTCCACCTCCCCGCCGGTGGCGGAGCGTCCGCCGGTGGCGGGCCGTTCGCGGTGGCCGTGCTGCTGGACGGCGAGATGTGGGGCGAGGTGCTGTCGGTCGGCGACACCCTCGACAACCTGGCGGCGGACGGCGCCATCCCGCCCACCGTCGCCCTGCTCGTCCACACCATGGGCCCCTGTCGCCCCGACGACCTCAGCTGCAACCCGGCCTTCGTCGACCTCCTCGCCGACCGCCTCCTCCCCTGGGCGGCAGCGGAGTTCGGCACCACCACCGACCCGGCCGGCACCGTCATCGCCGGCCAGAGCGCGGGCGGCCTCACCGCCGCCTTCGCCGCGTTCCGACGCCCCGACCGCTTCGGCGGCGCGCTCTGCCAGTCCGGTTCCTTCTGGTGGCCGGACGAGACGGAGTTCGACGAGGGCAGTGAGTGGCTGACTCGCCAATTCGCCCGCGAGCAAAGGCGGGAGGCCCGGTTCTACGTCGAGGTCGGCCTCCAGGAGTGGATGCTGCTCCCGCAGAACCGCCACCTGCGCGACGTCCTCACCGCCCGCGGCTACGACCTCGCGTACCGCGAGTTCAACGGCGGCCACGACTACGCCTGTTGGCGCGGCGGGCTGGCGGACGGGCTGGCGCACCTGCTGGGGCGTGCCTGACGGTTCCCGGCAAATCGGCGGACCGGCGGACCGGCGGACCGGCGCGCGGCGACGGGGGCGTGCTAGCGTCCCGGTGGCGGCGCGCCGGCGACCGCCCCGGACGAGATGTGCGCCGTACCCGGCCCGCCAAGACGACGCACCCAGGGAGACGTCATGGCCGCCGGTGCCCCGATCGCCCGTCCGCTCGACGTGCGGTGGATCCACGGATCCCCGTCCGCGAAGCACAACACGGACCCGGACATCCAGGTCCACGCGTACGACGAGCACACCGTCATCCTGCGGCAGAACAAGGCGGTCAACTACGAGGCGCCGTTCCTGTTCCTGCTGTTCGGGGGCGAGCGGGCCGTCCTGATCGACACCGGGGCCACCGCCTCCGCCGCGTACTTCCCGCTGCGCACCGTGGTCGACGGGCTCATCGACCGGTGGCTCGCCGACAACCCCCGCGACGGCTACGGGCTGCTCGTCCTGCACACCCACCCGCACGGCGACCACGTCGCGGGCGACGGGCAGTTCGCCGACCGGCCCGCGACGACCCTGGTCGGCGCCGACCCGGCCACGGCCTGGCCGTACTTCGGCTTCGACCAGGACCCGGACGCCGTCGCGCGGGTGGACCTCGGCGGCGGCCGGGTGCTCGAATGCCTGGCCACCCCGGGCCACCACCCGGCGGCCGTCACCTACTACGACCCGTGGACGGGCCTGCTGCTCACCGGCGACACCGTCTACCCGGGCCGCCTCTACATCGACGACTGGCCGGCCTTCACCCGCACCGTCGACCGGCTGATCGACTTCGCCGAACGCCGCCCCGTGACGCACCTGCTCGGCTGCCACATCGAGATGACCCGCACCCCCGGCGTCGACTACCCCATCCGCACGACCCACCAGCCCGACGAGCCGCCCCTGGAACTGACCGTCGGACACCTCCGGGCCGTCCGCACCGCACTCGCCGACCTCGGCGACCGGCCGCGCCGCCACGCCCTGCCCGACCTGATCCTCTGGCCGAGCGCCTGAGCCCATCGGCCAGGCGCCCGGTGATCAGTCCTTGTACGGGACGAGCCGCGCGAGGTCCAGTTCGAAGCCGAACGGATCGGGAACGCTGATCGTCCCGCCGAACTCCCGCTCGGTCCTCGTGTGGTACCGGTCGTGGTTCGGCTCGGAGAACAGCGTGGCCGTCCGCTGCCGCGGGTCCACGATCAGGTAGAGCGGGAAGCCCATGCGCGGGTAGTCGCGGACCTTCCCCGTCCAGTCGTTCTCGGGATTGGACGGGGAGACGATCTCGACCGCGATCAGGGCCAGCTCGGCGGGGATGTCGTGGCCGGCCAGGTCGATGACGTCCTCGGGCAGGTAGGTGAGGTCGGGATTGCGCACGGAGCCGACCTCGGGTGAGGAGAGGTCACTGTTCCCGGTGGGGAAGTAGCCGGGAGGGCAGTGCGCCTCGAACTGGCGTTGGACCAGCGCGAGGTTCAGCTGGTGGACCGACGACGGTGACGCCTGCATGACGATGATGTCGCCGGACAACTCCACCTTGTAGCCGTCCGGGAGACTGCGCCGGGCCTCTTCGAGAAGACGGTAGCGCTCGGGGTTCATGGACTCTCCTCCAGTGCTCCGGCCACCGTACGGCAGCCGGAGCCGATTCAGGGTGCCGGCGCCTCCCGGGGGAGGCGGGTGGTGAGGAGAGTGCCGGCGGCGACCAGGGCGGCGGTGAGCAGGAGGGCGAGGCGGTAGGGGCCGGGTGAGCCGCCGTCGGTGTCCAGGGCGCCGATGAGGGCGGCGGTGGCGGCGATGCCGAGGGCGCCGCCGAGGGTGCGGACGATGGTGAACAGGCCCATGGCGCGGCCCATCGCGGGCCCGGGGACGTCGGCGAAGCCGGCGATCTGGACGGTGAGCACGGCGGTGCCCAGGACGAGCCCGACCGCGAACATCAACGCCCGTACGGCCCAGGGGTTCTCGGCGAAGCCGAGGGCGGCCAGGACGAGCGCGGCGAGCAGCAGCGCGGGCAGCGCGAGGCGGCGGGGGCCGAACCGGGGCAGCAGGCGGTCGACCACCTGCGAGGCGGCCATCAGGCCGATCGCCTCGGGGAAGACGCTCAGTCCGGCGTCGAGGGCCGATGCCCCGAGAGCCGCCTGGTAGAGCAGCGGGAGGACGAACAGGGCGCCCATCAGGCCGGCCGAGGTGAGCAGCGCCAGCCAGGTGGCAGTGCCGAAGGTGCGGTCGGCGAGCTGCCGCAGGTCCACCAGTGGTTCGGCGGCGCGGAGTTGGTGGCGCACGGCGATGCCGAGCAGGAGGAGCCCGGCCACGCCGCCGAGCGCCACCGGGGGCGAGGACCAGCCGTGCGCCGGGCCGAAGCCGAGCGCGTAGGTGAGCAGCCCGAGGCCGGGGGTGGCGAGCAGGAAGCCGGTGGTGTCGAAGCGGCCGGCCGGGGGCTCGTCCGCCGCGCGCAGGCCGATGAGCCCGGTCACGACGGCCGCGACCCCGATCGGCACGTTGACCAGGAACAGCCAGTGCCAGGAGAGGTGTTCGGTCAGGAGGCCGCCGAGCGGCGGGCCGAGGGCGGGCATCAGGGCGGTCGGGACGATCAGGATCCGGCCCAGGCCGGCCCGCTCGTGCGGGGCGAAGGCCCGGAACAGCAGGGTCATCCCGACGGGGGTGAGCAGCCCGCCGGCCACGCCCTGGACGGCCCGCGCGGCGGCGAGCGAGCCGAGGCCGGGCGCGGCGGCGCACAGGGCGGAGGCGAGGGTGAACGCGGCCAGGGAGCCGAGGAAGACCCGCTTCACGCCGAACCGGTCGCCGAGCCAGCCCGCCACCGGCAGGCCGACGGCGAGGCCGACCAGGAAGGCCGTCTCGACGGCGTTGGCGGCCGAGACGGGCCGCCCGAAGTCCTCGGCGATGGTGAACAGCGCGGGGTTGACGATGGTCGAGTCCAGGCCGTTCATGCACATCGCGGCGGTGTAGACCACGACCACCGCGGCGCGCCCCGCGAGCAGGGGGCGCGCCGGGGCGGCCTCGACGGCCGGAGGGGTCACAGGTCGGTCCAGTGGGCGGTGATCCACTGCACGGCGTCGGCGCGCTCGCACGGGCCGTGGGAGACGTTCCAGCCGGCCGGGACGGCGGCGAAGGCCGGCCAGAGCGAGTGCTGGCCCTGGTCGTTGACGAGGGCGAGGAACTCGCCGTCACCGTCGAAGGGGTTGGCGGGGGCGTCACTCATCGGAGGACTTCTCCAGGTGGTCGGTGATCACGCGGGCGATGTGCGCGATCGGGGCGGGCAGGGTCATGTCCTTGTGCGAGCAGGCGACGTCGGTGTTGTCGATGCGGCCGGACACGTACGGGGTCCAGAGTTCGGGCACCAGGGTCTCGTCGATGGTGTCGACGGTGGCGCGGAAGAACAGCACGTCGCCGTCGAAGGGGCGGTGGTCGTGGCCCCGGACGAGGTGGTTGGTGTTGAGGTAGATCCGGTTGAGGGCGGCCACGGTGGCGTCGTCGAGCCCGGCGAGCGGGCTGCCCTCGCGGCGCAGCAGCTCGGTGACGGCGGCGAGTTCGAGCGGCCGCCCGGCGAGGTCCTCGGGGCCGTAGCCACCCATGGTGAGCAGCGCCTCCAGCGCCTCGGCCTGGTCGGGGACGGGCAGGTCGCGGAAGCCCTCGGCGGGGTAGGCGTCCAGGATCGCGAGCAGTTCGACGGCGTGGCCGAGGTCCTGGAGCCGGACGGCGACGGCGTGCGCGATGATCCCGCCGGTGGACCAGCCGAGCAGCCGGTACGGTCCCTCGGGCTGGACCTCGCGCAGCCGGTCGACGTAGTGCGCGGCCAGTTCGTCCAGGGTCTGCGGCAGGGGCCGGGCCGCCGTGGCGGCGCCGACGCCCTGGGCCTGGAGGCCGTAGATCGGCTGGTCGGCGGGCAGGTGGCGGATCAGGCCGGTGTAGCACCAGCTGAGGCCGCCGGCGGGGTGGACGGCGAACAGCGGGGTACGGCGTCCGGGCGCGGCGGGGCGCAGCGGGAGCAGGACGTCCAGCGCGTCGGCGCTCTGCGAGCCGGCCGCCAGGGCCGCGTCGAGGGCGGCGACGGTGGGCGACTGGAACAGGGTGCCGATGCCGACGTCCAGGCCGAGCAGTTCGCGGATCCGCCCGGCGAGGCGGACGACCAGCAGCGAGTGGCCGCCGAGGGCGAAGAAGTCGTCGTCGACGCCGACCGCCGCGACGCCCAGCACCTCGGCGAAGAGTTCGCACAGCTGCTGTTCGCGCGGGGTGCGCGGCGGGCGTCCGGCGCCGGTGGCGGGTGCGTCGGGGGCGGGCAGGGCGCGGCGGTCGAGCTTGCCGTTGGCGGTGAGCGGCAGCCGGTCCAGCAGGACGACGGCGGAGGGCACCATGTGGGCGGGCAGTTCGGCGGCGGCGTGGGCGCGCAGGTCCTCGGGGGTGACGGCGGCGACGGCGACGGCGTGCGACTCCTCGGGGCTCGCCGTGGTGACCGCGTAGCCGACCAGTCGCTTGTCGCCCGGGGCGTCCTCGCGGACGACCACGGCGGCGTCGGCGACGCCCAGGTGGGCGGCCAGCACGGCCTCGATCTCGCCGAGTTCGATCCGGAAGCCGCGCAGCTTCACCTGCTGGTCGGCGCGGCCGAAGTACTCCAGGACGCCGTCGGCGCGGCGGCGGGCGAGGTCGCCGGATCGGTACATCCGGGTGCCGCGTTCGCCGAACAGTTCGGCGTACGGGTCGGCGACGAAGCGCCCGGCGGTGAGGTCGGGGCGGCCGAGGTAGCCGCGGGCCAGGCCGGCCCCGGCGACGTACATCTCGCCGGTGACGCCGGGCGGGACGGGCTGGAGGTGCTGGTCCAGGACGTAGACCCGCAGGTCGGGGATGTTGACGCCGATGGTGCTGCTGCTTCCGGCGGCGGCGGTGGCCCGGTCGAGGGCGATGTAGGAGACGTGCACGGTGGTCTCGGTGATGCCGTACATGTTGACCAGGGTGGGCGCGTCCTCCGGGTGGCGGTCGTACCAGTCGTCGAGCCGGGCCAGTTCGAGCGCCTCGCCGCCGAACACCACGTAGCGCAGGGCGAGTTCGGTTCCGGGGCGGTCCCGGTCGGCGGCACTGAGCTGGTAGAAGGCGGACGGGGTCTGGTTGAGCACGGTGACGCGCTCGCGGGCGAGCAGGTCGAGGAAGGCCGCCGGGTCGCGGCTGACCAGGTGCGGGACGACGACCAGGCGGCCGCCGTGCAGCAGGGCTCCCCACAACTCCCAGACGGAGAAGTCGAAGGCGTAGGAGTGGAAGAGGGTCCAGACGTCGTCCGCGCCGAAGCCGAACCAGTGGTCGGTGGAGCGGAACAGCCGGACCACGTTGTGGTGGGTGACGGGCACGCCCTTGGGCCGGCCGGTGGAGCCGGAGGTGTAGATGACGTAGGCGGTGTCCTCGGCGCGCAGCGGGCGGGTGCGCTCGTGCTGGGCCAGCGGGGTGGCCGGGTGGGCGGCCGACTCCGGTCCGTCGACGAGCAGTTGGGGCACCTGGTGGGCGGGCAGCCGGGGTGCGGTGGCGCGGTCGGTGAGCAGGGCGGCGGGGGCGGCGTCGGCCAACATGTAGGCGAGGCGGTCGGCCGGGTAGTCGGGGTCGAGCGGCAGGTAGGCGGCGCCGGACTTGGCCACCGCGAGGAGGGCGACGACGAGTTCGAGCGAGCGCGGCAGGGCGAGGGCGACGATGGTGCCGGGGCCGATGCCGTTGGCGGCCAGCAGTCGGGCCAG
The DNA here is from genome assembly GCF_042732075.1 of Kitasatospora sp. NPDC059812. Classification (NCBI taxonomy): domain Bacteria; kingdom Bacillati; phylum Actinomycetota; class Actinomycetes; order Kitasatosporales; family Streptomycetaceae; genus Kitasatospora; species Kitasatospora sp. NPDC059812. Next base: position 108,222 of record NZ_JBHWIO010000006.1, on the reverse strand, counting down.
GCGGTCGGCGCGGGCGGCGAGTTCGGTGTAGTCGAGCTGCTCGTCACCGCAACTGACGGCGACGGACTGCGGGTTGGCGGCGGCCGCGGCCTCGAACAGCTCGGCCAGGGTGGCGTCCGGGGCCGGGGTGTGCGGGGCCGAGGTGTCCGAGGTGTGCGGGGCCGAGGTGTCCGAGGTGTGCGGGGCCGGGGTGTGCGGGGCCGGGGTGTGCGGGGTGCCGTTCCACTCGACGAGGGCGCGCAGCCGCTCCTCCTCGCCGATCAGCGGGAGCCGGCCGATCGCGGTGTCGGGCGCGGTGGCGGCGGCGGTGAGCAGCCGGGCGAGGCGGGTGGCGAGCCCTTCGACGGTGGCGGCGTCGAAGAGGTCGGTGCGGTACTCCAGGAAGCCGCCGATGCCGCCGTCGGGGAGCTCGCCCGCGTTGAGGGTGAGGTCGAACTTGGCGGTGCCGCTGGGGACGGCGGCGATCCGGGCGGTGAGGCCGCCGCCCAGCGGGTGGGGCTCGTCGGGCCGGCTCTGCCAGGCGAGCATCACCTGGAACAGCGGGTGGCGGGCGAGGGAGCGCGGCGGGTTGAGCTCCTCGACCAGGCGGTCGAAGGGCAGGTCGGCGTGCTCGTGGGCGGCGAGGACGGTGCTGCGGACCTTGCCGAGCAGCTCGCGGAAGGTCGGATCGCCCGAGGTGTCGGTGCGCAGGACCACGGAGTTGACGAAGTAGCCGACCAGGTCGGCGGTTTCGGGGTCGTCGCGGCCGGCGACCGGGGTGCCGACGGGGATGTCGGTGCCGCAGCCGTGCCGGGTGAGCAGGGCGGCGAGTCCGGCCTGGACGGCCATGAAGACGGTACCGCCGGCGGTCCGGGCGAGCACGGCGAGGGCCGCGTGCGCCTCGGCGTCGAGGGTGAAGGGCACGGTGGCGCCGTGGTGGCCGGCGACGGCGGGGCGCGGGCGGTCGGTGGGCAGTTCCAGCTGGTCGGGCAGGCCGGCCAGGGCGCTGCGCCAGTACTCCGACTGCCGCGCGGCGAGCGGGCTGGGCGCCTCGGAGGTGCCGAGCAGCTGCCGCTGCCAGGCCGTGTGGTCGGCGAACTGCACGGTGGGCGCCGGGAGTTCCGGTGCGCGGCCGGCCAGCCGGGCGGTGTAGGCGGCGGACAGGTCGCGGACCAGCGGGGTGGTGGACGCGCCGTCGCTCGCGATGTGGTGGAGCAGCAGGAGCAGGGTGTGTTCGGCCGGGCCGTGGGTGAACAGGGTGGCGCGCAGCGGCGGCCGGCCGGTGAGGTCGAAGGCGTGCCGGACGGCTTCGGCGAGCTCGGTGCCGTCGTGCAGTTCGACGGGCGCGGCGGGCAGCACCCGCTGGTACGGCGTGCCGTCCGGCTCCTCGCCGTAGACCGTGCGCAGCACCTCGTGCCGGGCGGCGAGGTCGCCGAGGGCGAGGGTGAGGGAGGTCCGGTCGAGCGGGCCGGTGAGGGTGAGGGCGAGCGGGATGTTGTAGGTGGGGCTGGGGCCCTGGAGCCGGTGCAGGAACCACAGGCCGCGCTGGGCGGGTGACAGCGGCATCCGGTCGGTGCGCGGCACGGGCACCAGCGCGGGGCGGGCCTCGGGCTCGCCGCCGGGGTGCGCGTCGAGCAGGGCGGCGAGCGCGGCCGGGGTCGGGTGGCGGAAGACGTCGGCGAACCCGACGGCGGCGGCGAAGGTCTCGCGCAGCCGGGCGGCGAGGCGGCCGGCCAGCAGCGAGTGGCCGCCGAGGTCGAAGAAGGAGGCGTCCCGCCCGGGCGCCTGCGGCAGGTCGAGGACGTCGGCGAACAGCCCGCAGACCAGTTCCTCCTGCGGCGTGGCCGGGGCCGTGCCGGGCTCGGCGGCGGCGGGTTCGGGCAGGGCGCGGTGGTCGAGCTTGTCGTGGGCGGTGCGCGGCAGTTCGTCGAGGACCAGGACGGCGGCCGGGACCATGTGGCCGGGCAGCCGGGCGGCGAGCGCGGCCCGCAGCGCGGCCGGGTCGAGGGCGACGCGGGGGGTGGGGGCGGGTTCGGCGGCGTCCTCCGGCATGGCCTCGGCAACGGTCTCGGGGACGGCCTCGGGGGCGGCCTCGGACTCGGAAACCGCCTCGGAAGCCGCCTCGGGAGCCGCCTCGGGGACGACGTAGCCGAGCAGCCGCTTGCCCTGCGGACCGGAGCGGGCGATCACCACGGCCTGGGCGACGCCCGGCAGTTCGGCGAGGACGGCGGCGATCTCGCCGGGCTCGATCCGGAAGCCGCGGATCTTCACCTGGTCGTCGGCGCGGCCGAGGAATTCCAGGGTGCCGTCCGGTCGGCGGCGGGCGAGGTCGCCGGTGCGGTACATCCGGTCGCCGGGCGGGCCGAACGGGTCGGCGAGGAAGCGTTCGGCGGTGAGGTCGGGGCGTCCGAGGTAGCCGCGGGCCAGGCAGGCCCCGGCGACGTACAGTTCGCCGGCGACGCCGTCGGGCGCGGGGCGCAGCGAGCCGTCGAGGACGTAGGCGCGGGAGCCGCGCACCACCCGGCCGACCGGGGCGCCGTCGGGGCCGGGCGTCCAGGCGTAGGCGTCGACGGTGGTCTCGGTCGGGCCGTAGAGGTCGATCGGGTGCAGGCCGGCTGCGGCGGTGAGGCGCTGCCAGAGGGCGGGCGGGGTGGCTTCGCCGCCGACCGCGATGACCGCCGGGCGGTGCCACTCCTCGTCCAGGATGCCTTCGGAGAGCAGGACTTCGAGGTAGGAGGGGGTGACGTCGAGGTAGTCGACGCGCTCCCGGTGCAGGTGGCCGGCCAGGGCGGCCGGGTCGCGGTAGGTGGCGTCGTCGAGCACGTGCAGCTCGTGGCCGTGGACCATCCACAGCACCGGGTCCCAGGAGGCGTCGAAGGCGAACGAGGCGCTGTGGGCGACGCGCAGGCGTTCGCGGCCGGTGCGGCGCACGGCCGGGGCGATGTGGTCCTCGCCGTGGCCCGCGTACAGGTTGGCCAGCGAGGCGTGGGTGACGACGACGCCCTTGGGGCGGCCGGTGGAGCCGGAGGTGTGCAGCACGTAGGCGGCGTGGTGGGGCCGGGGGGCCGGGGGCGCGGTGGCGGGCTCGGCGTCCGCGTCCCCGGGCAGCACGGTGGGCAGGCCGGCCGGCAGGTCCAGTTGGGCGAGGGCGTCGGCGGTGCCGACCGCGCAGACCGGGCGGGCGTCGTCCAGGACGGCGGCCAGGCGCTGCCGGGGGTGGGCGAGGTCGAGGGAGACGCAGGCGCCGCCGGCCTTGAGCACGCCGAGCATCGCGACCAGGGTGTCCACGCCGCGCGGCAGGGCGAGCGCGACCGGCGCACCGGCGCGCACGCCGAGGGCGTTCAGGCGGTGGCCGAGGCGGTTGGCGGCGGCGTCCAACTCGGCGAAGGTGAGGGCGGTTTTGCCGCTGCGGACGGCGACGGCGGCCGGGGTGCGGGCGGCCTGCGCGGCGAACAGCTCGGGCAGCGTCCGGTCGAGCGGCGGCTCCGCGCGGCCGGCGGTGGCGCGGCGCAGGCCGTCCGGGTCGAGCAGGTCGATCCGGGCGATGGGCGTCTGCGGGGCGGCGAGCAGCAGGTCGGTGAGGGCGTCGAGGTAGCGCAGCAGCCCGTCGCGGTGGGCGGCGAGCGAGGCGGTGTCGTGGCGGGCGGGGTCGGCGTCCAGGACGAGGCGCAGCGCGCCGCCGGGGGCGGGCGAGACGCCGACGGCGAGGTCGTCGACCGGCCCGGCGGCGAGGTTGCGGACGACGCCGGGCAGGCCGGCCAGGTCGAGATCGCCCTCGAAGGCCTTGATGTTGACCATCGGGCCGAACAGGGCGCGCCGCTCGCCGGTCAGCCCGAGGTCGCGGCGCAGGTCCTCCAGCGGGTAGCGCTGGTGGCGGCGGACGGCGCGCAGTTCGCGGACCACCCGGCGCAGCAGCGCCTCGGCGCTGTCGGCGGGGCGGACGGCCAGGCGCAGTGGGAGGACGTTGGCGGCGGCGACGGGGGTGCGCAGGGCGGCCGGTCCGCGGCGGTTGGCGAGCGGCAGGCCGAGCACGACGTCCTCGGTGCCGGCCAGGCGGTGCAGGTAGCCGGCGGTGGCGGCGAGGAGCAGTTCGGCCCAGGTGGCGCGGGCGGTGGCGGCGGCGCGCTCCAGTCGGTCGCGGGTGCCGGCGGGCAGTTCGGCGGTGAGGCGCAGGGGGGCCTGGGCCGGGGTTGCGGACAGCGCGGGCGCCGGGCTGCCCGGCAGGGTCGCCGGGGTGTCGGCGCCGGCCAGGCGGTCGGCCCAGTAGGCGCGGTCGGCCGGGTACTCCTCGCCGTCCCGGTAGGCGGCCTCCTCGGCGGCGACCTCGGCAAGGGTGGCGAACGGGCGTGCGGCGGGCTCGGCGCCGGTGGCGTGCGCGGTGTACAGCTCGGCGAGGCGCTCGCCGAGGAGGTTCAACGCGTAGGCGTCGACGGCGAGGTGGTGGATCCGCCGGTACCACTGGTACCGGTCGTCGGCGAGGCGGATCAGCGCGTGGGTGAACAGCGGGCCCTCGGCGAGGTCGGCCGGGCGGGCGAGGTCGGCGCGCATCCAGGCCTCGGCCTCGGCGGCCGGGTCGTGCGCGGCGCGCAGGTCGAGGTGGTGCAGCGGCCAGCGGCGGCCGGGGCGCGGCTGCTGGCGGGGCGTGCCGTCCGCGCCGGTGACGACGACGGCGCTCAGCGCCTCGGCCTCGTCGACCGCCTGCCTCAGCGCGTCCTCGAACCGGCCCTCGTCGAGCGGGCCGGTGATCTCGACGGCGTCGCCGGTGTTGTAGACCGGGCTGTCGGGGTCGAGTGACTGCGCGTACCAGATGGCGGCCTGGGCGGCGAGCAGCGGGACATCGACGGCCTGGGTTTCGACGGCAGGCATGGTTCGGGGTGCTCCTCGGGGTCCGGCGAACGAAACGCCTAGTTAGGTTAGCCTAATCTAACTTCATATGATCTGGTCAACGGCCTCCCAGCACGGGGGCCCTGACATCCCGGAGGCGCCGCCCATGCCCCTGACCGCGACCAAACAGGCCGTCCGCGAACGCGTCCACGCGCACCGCGCGGAACTGCTCGCGCTCAGCCACCGCATCCACGCCCACCCCGAGACCGCGTTCGAGGAGCACCGCGCGGCCGCCTGGTGCGCCGAACTCCTGCGCGCCCACGGCTACGCCGTCACCGCGCCCGCGCACGGACTGGACACCGCGTTCACCGCGAGCCTCGGCAGCGGGCCGGTCACCGTCGCACTCGTCTGCGAGTACGACGCGCTGCCCGGCCTCGGGCACGCCTGCGGGCACAACCTGATCGCCGCCGCCGGCCTCGGCGCGGCGCTCGGCCTCGCCCCGTACGCCGACCAACTCGGGCTCACCGTACGGGTGATCGGCGCGCCCGCCGAAGAGCGCGGAGCCGGAAAGGCGCTGCTGCTGGAGGCGGGCGCCTTCGACGGCGTGGACGCGGCGATGATGGTGCACCCCTGCCCGGTCGAGGTCGCCGACTTCCGCTCCTTCGCGCTCGGCACCCTCTCCGTCCGCTACACCGGCCGCGCCGCCCACCCGAGCCTCAACCCGCACCAGGGGCGCAACGCCGCCGACGCGCTCACCGTCGCCCAGGTCGCCCTCGGGCTGCTGCGCCAGCACCTGCCGCCGCAGTGGCGGGTGCACGGCATCACCACGGCCGCCGGCACCGCGCCCAACCTGATCCCCGACAGCGCGAGCGCGGAGTACGAGATCCGCGCCTCGGCGGCCGAGGACCTCGCGCAGCTGCGCGCCCGGGTCGAGGACTGCTTCCGGGCCGGGGCGCTCGCCACTGGCTGCGAGGTGACGCTCGACCGGCCCGAACCGGACTACCTGGACATGCGCTCCGACCCCGCCCTGCTCGCCCTCTGGCGGGCCAACGCGGCGGCGCTCGGCCGGCCGGAGCCGGTCGAGAGCGGGCCGTTCGCGTGCACCGACATGGGGAACGTCTCCCACGCCGTGCCCGCCATCCACCCGGTGCTGGACATCACCGGCGGCGCCTGCGCCCCGCACGAGGCCGCGTTCGCCGAGGCCGCGGTGGGGGCGGAGGCCGACCGGGCGGTGCTGGACGGCGCGGTCGCCATGGCCTGGACGGCGGCGGACCTGGCGGCGAACGCCTGACAGCCGGCGGCTGACGACCGACGGCTGCCGATCGACGGCTGACAGGCAACAGATGACAACTTTCAGATAACAGATTTCATCATCTGTTATCTGAAAGTTGTTCGCTGAATGTTGTCATCTGTTCGCCGCGCTCGCCCTCGCCCCGCCAGCGCCCCCGCCCGCGCCCCGCCCCCTTCAGCTGCCGCCCAGCAGCGCCGCCGGCGTCGCCCGCACCGCCGTGACGCCCAGCTCCCTCACCAGCTCCCCGACCTCGCCCGGCCGCTGCGGGTCGGCCAGCACCACGGCGGCGCCGGTCCGCAGCGGCCAGAGGAACTCCCAGAGCGGCAGGCCCAGTTGCAGCACCCGGTCGCCCGGGCCGAGCGGGTGGGCCGCCTGGAGCTCGCGCACCCGGCGGTCGGCCTCGGCGTGGGTGAGCCGGACGGCGTCCGGGCGCCCGCCCGGGCCGTACCCGACGCACAGCAGGTGCTGCGGCGTGAGCGCCCGGGGCGGGTCGGTGGCCAGCTCGCCGTCCACGTCCAGCCCGGCCAGCGCCTCCGGCACCCCCTCCCCCAGCACGCAGACCGGCGCGGTCTCCGCGAGCAGCCGCTCCCGGCGTCCGGGCGCGTCCGCCGGGTCCAGCGGCAGGTACGCCGCGCCGGACTTGGCCACCGCGAGCAGCGCGGTCAGCAGCTGCGCCGGGTGGCGGGCCGGCGCCAGGCCGACCACCGCCCCCGGCCGGGCGCCGCGCGCGGCCAGGGCGCGCGCCAGCCGGTTGGCCGCGGCGTTCAGGTCCCGGTACGTGACGACCGCGCCGCCCGCGAGCAGCACGGCGGGGGCGTCCGGGGTCCGGGCCGCCTGCGCCTCGACCGGCCCCACGACGGTGGTCGGCGGGTACTTCGCCGCCCGGTCCGTGCGCGGGGGCGCCTGCGGCCCGGCCTCCAGCAGCACGGCCTCCATCAGGCCGCGCCGAGCAGTGCGGCCCAGGCCTCGACGGCCGGGCGCTCGGCCAGTTGCACGAACGCCACCTCGGCGCCCTCGGCCCGCCAGCGCTCGGCGAGCGCCATCAGCCGGACCGAGTCCAGGCCCCAGTCGGCCAGGTTCTCGTCCAGCGGGACGTCCGCCGGGTCCTCTCCGAGCAGGTCGGCGACCTCGGCCCGGATCCGCTCCACGGTGAAGGCCATGCCCGTCACTTCCCTTCCAGCATCGCGAGGACGGCGTCGGTGGTGGTGACCTGCCCGCAGCGGCCGGCCACCCAGGACAGCGCCGCGCGGTGCTCGTCCGGGCCGAAGTCGGCGACCGCGTCGGCCACCACGAAGGCCGGCAGGTCGCGCATCCAGGCGTCGCAGGCGGTGGCCTGCACCCCGATGTGCGCGTACACGCCGGTGATCACCAGCTGGTCCCGGCCCTGCTCGCGCAGCAGCCGGTCCAGATCGGTGCGCACGAAGGCGCTGTACTTCCACTTGGTGAGCAGCGTGTCGCCCGGTGCGGGGGCGACGGCGTCGGCGATCGCCGTCGCGCGCGGGTCGTCCGGGATGCCCGGGCCCCAGAAGTCCTGCTGGAGGCCGCGTTCGGCCGGGCTCTGCCCGCCGGGCTGAGCCGAGTAGAGCACCGGCATGCCGTGGGCGCGCGCCGCCTCGGCCAACCGGCCGACGTTCCCAAGGAGTTCGGGCACCGGCGCGGCGGCGGCGTCGAAGGCGTCCAGGAAGTGGTTCTGCAGGTCGTGCACCAGCAGCACGGCGCGGTCCGGATCGACCGTCCACTCGACCCGGTTGGCGGGCAGTTCGGTGGCGGCGGGCAGGGGATAGGAGGGAATGCGGGGCAGGCCCACGGTGGTCTTTCCTTCAGTGAGTAGGGAGTGCGGCCGCGATGGCGGCGCGCAGGTCCTTCTTGCTGACCTTGCCGATCCCGGTGGCGGGGAAGGCGTCGACGAACTCGACCCGGTCCGGCACCTTGTACTCGGCCAGTCCGCGCTGGCGTACGAAGCGCTTCAACTCGATGCTCTTCGGCGGCTGTTCGCGGTTCTCGGCGCGCAGGACGACGTAGGCGCAGGTGCGTTCGCCGAGGTAGGGGTCGGGCATCGACACCACCGCCGCGTCGTGCACGGCGGGGTGGGCGAGCAGGTGGTTCTCGATCTCCTCGGCGGCGACCTTCTCGCCGCCCCGGTTGATCTGGTCCTTGGCCCGGCCCTCGACCACCAGGTGGCCGGTGGGGGCGCGGCGGACGAGATCGCCGGTGCGGTAGAAGCCGTCGGCCGTGAAGGAGTTGGCGTTGTGCTCGGGCGCGTTCCAGTAGCCGCGGATGGTGTACGGGCCGCGGGTGAGCAGGTGGCCGGTGACGCCGTCGGGCAGGTCCTGGTCCTGGTCGTCGACCACCCGGACCTCGTCGTCCGGGGAGATCGGCCGGCCCTGGGTGGTGGTGATCAGCTCCTCCGGGTCGTCCAGGCGGGTGTAGTTGACCAGCCCCTCGGCCATCCCGAACACCTGCTGGAGCGTGCAGCCGAGCACCGGGCCCACCCTCCGGGCGGCCTCGGCGCTGAACTTGGCACCGCCGACCAGCAGCACCTCCAGGCTGTCCAGGCCCCCCGCGCCGGGGCCGCCCGCGTCGCGCTCGGCGGCGTCCAGCCAGAGCAGGGCCAGCGGCGGCACCAGCCCGGTGATGGTCACGCCCTCGCGCTCGATCAGCGGGAAGGCCGTCTCCGGATTGGGCCGCGGGCACAGCACCACCCGGCCGCCCGCGTACAGCGTGCCGAGCGAACCGGGCGAGCTGAGCGGGAAGTTGTGGGCGGCGGGCAGCGCGCACAGGTAGACGCTGTCCTCGTCGAGCGCGCACAGCTCGACCGAGCCGCGCAGCGAGTAGATGTAGTCGTCGTGGGTGCGCGGGATCAGCTTGGGCACACCGGTGCTGCCGCCGGAGAGCTGGAGGAAGGCGACGCTCCCGGGCTCCGGCTCCTCGGCCGGACCGGGCCCGTCGCAGGGCACGTCCGCCAGCCGGAGGTGCTCGCCCGGGTCGTCCCCGGCCACCAGGACCAGCCGCAGCGCCGGGCTCTCCGCCTTGACCCGGGAGGCCAGTTCGCGGTAGTCGAAGCCGTTGTCGACGGCCGCGACGACGTAGCCGGCCGCCCCGGTGAAGGAGCAGAAGTAGCCGATCTCGGTGGCACGGTGGGCGGGCAGCGCGAAGACCGGCAGCGCGCCGATCCGGAACAGCGCGAAGACCACCTCGAAGAACTCGGCCACGTTGGGCAGTTGGACCACCACGCGGTCGCCGCGCCCGATCCCCCGGGCGAGCAGCCCGGCGGCCATCCGGTCGGCGCGGCGGTCGAGTTCGGCGTACGTCCAGCGCCGCCCCTCCCCCGCCGGGTCGACGATCGCGATCCGCTCGCCGTGCGCGGCGGCGCGCTCGCGCAGCATCCGCCCGAAGGTCTCGCCGCGCCAGTACCCGGCGGCCCGGTAGCGCTCGGCGAACTCGGCGGGGTACGGGGTGAAGGCGGACTCCTGAAGGGAGACCTGGTCCACAACGGCGAATTGATCCTGCATCATAAAACTCTCCGGCGCCGTCACTGCGACACCCCCGCGGCGTCCAGGAAGGTGCGGAACTTGGCGCTGGTCTCGGCGAGTTCGTCCTCGGGCCGGGACCGGTCGACGACGCCCGCGCCCGCGTACACCCGCAGGGTCCGCTCGTCCGCCTCCGCGCAGCGGATGGTGACGACCCACTCGCCGTCGCCGTCCGCGTCACCCCAGCCGACCATGCCGGTGTACAGGCCTCGGTCGAAGGGCTCGACCTCGCCGATCACCCGCCGGGCGACGGCCGTCGGCGTGCCGCAGACCGCCGGGGTCGGGTGCATGGCGGTGGCCAACTCCAGGGCGGAGACCGCCGGATCGGCCAGTTCGCCGGTGATGGTGGTGGCCAGGTGCCACATCGCGGCGGTGCGCACCAGGGTCGGCCGCGCCGGCACGTCCAGGGTGCGGCAGTACGGCGCCAGCGCGGCGCGGATCGCGTCCACCACGACGGCGTGCTCGTGCAGGTCCTTGGGCGATTCCAGCAGCGCGGCGGCGCGCCGGACGTCCTCGCCGAGGTCGGCGCTGCGCGGCACCGAGCCGGCCAGCGGGTTGGCCAGGACGGCCGTTCCGCGCCGGGAGACCAGGAGTTCGGGGCTGGCGCCGATCAGCGTCCGCCCGCCGCCGGCGGGGACGGCGAAGGTGTAGCCGCCCGGGTCGCGGCGGCCCAGCCGCTGGAGGATCGCGGGCAGGTCCAGCGGGCGGTCGGCGCTCAGCTCCAGCGTGCGGGCCAGCACGACCTTGCTCAACTCGCCGCCGCGCAGACGCTCGACGGCCGCCGCGACGCCCGCGCCGTACGCGGCCGGCTCGGGGATCGGGCGCACCTGCCAGTCGACCGGCTCGGCCGGCGGCGCGGGCAGCGCGATCAGCGGGTCGTCGCGCAGCGCCCCGGCTCTGCGGACTCTCTCGGGGACGGCGAGTTCGACCCGGCTGTCGTGGTCGAACGCCACCGCGCCGACCACCAGCGGCCGTTCGACCCCGGCGCGACGGGCCTCGGCCAGCGTCGCGGCGACCCGGACGGGCAGCGGGCGATCGTCCTGCGGGACGCGGGCGTGCACCCCGGCGGTGAGCAGGGTGCGGGTCGGCGAGGCGAAGAACGCCTCGTCGGCCGCGGCCCGGTACTGGCCGAGCAGGCCGCTGGCCGCGCCGATGACGGCGTGGTCGGGGCCCGGGGCGGAAGCGTCGGCGGGCCCGGCGGGGGCCGGGGCGGCGGTGGGGGCGGGAGCGGCGTGCTCGGCGACACCCCCGGCGGGGGCGTGGTGCACCGTGGTCACCGTGAAGTCTCCAGTCTGGGACGGTCTGGACGGTCTGCGCGTCAGGGAGGAAGGTCGGGGAGGGAGGTCAGGGCATGGCCGGCGCCCGGGGGTTGCCCGGGGCGCGGAGGGGAGCGGCGAGGAAGGCGTGGGGGCGGCGGTCAGGCGCGCAGGGTCGCGCCGCCGTCGACGTAGAGGTCGTGCATGGTGATGTGCCGGGCCCGGTCGGAGGCCAGGAAGACCACCGCCTCGGCGATGTCGGCGGGTGCGGCGATCCGCCCGAGCGGGATGCCGACCCGCCAGGCGCCCAAGTCGCCGTCGATGACCCGCTGTTCGGCGGCCTCGGCGTCCTCGCCCCAGAGCGCGCGCTGCATCCCGGTGTCGGTCGAGCCGGGCGAGACGATGTTGCACCGCACGCCGGAGCGGGCGAGTTCCAGCCCGAGGCAGCGGGTGAACATGGTGGCCGCCGCCTTGGACGCCGCGTACGCGGCCATGCCGGCGCGCGGCACCCCGGCGGCGTTGGAGCCGACGGTGACCACGGCGCCGCGGCCGCGGTCGGCCATCCGGCGGCCGACCGCGCGGCCGGTGTGGAAGACGCCGGTGGTGTTGACCGCGAAGGTCTCCGCCCAGTCCTGGTCGGTGAGTTCGACGACGGGTGCGGTGCGCAGGATCCCGGCGACGTTCACCAGTGCGGCGATCGGCCCGAGTTGGCGCTCGATCAGGTCGACCGTGTCGTCCACCGCCCGGCCGTCGGCGACGTCCAGGACGTACGGGTGCACGGCGGGCGACTCCGCCGCGAGGGCGGCGAGCGGGCCGGGGTTGCGGTCCACCGCGGCGACGACGGCCCCCTCGGCGACGAGCGCCCGGGCCACGGCCGCACCGATGCCCTGCCCGGCCCCGGTGACCATCGCGACGGCACCGGCGAATTCGGACTTTTGCACGGACATCCCCTCCGACCAGCAATATTAGGTAAGCCTAACCTAACACATATGTTCGGCTGCGCCGATGTCCTGTGCAGTCGTCAACTCACCGCCGCCCCCTCGACTCCGGCCCGATCGCCACCGCTTTCGGACGCGCCAGTACGAGACGTTTCGTCTCGCCGAGACCGTGGACCGAACCTCCCACGGCCGCGGTGCCGCGGCGGCTGGAGGGCGGCGAACTGCCGGACGGCGACCGGGAGCTGATGGCGGCTCCCGGTCGCTCACGAGAGGGCCACGGGCCCCCGGAAACGACTCAGCCCGTCGCGCCGGTCGCCGGAGCCGACGGAGCCGACGGGGCCGGGGCGAGGCCGGTGCAGCCCCGGAGGGCGTCGCGGCGCTTGCGGGCCGCCTCGGCGGTGGCGCCGGCGACCGGGACGGGGACGCCCTTGTCGTCGATGGTCGCCGGGGCGAAGGCCTCGCCGGTGACCTTGCCGTCGCGGGTGAGGGTGAGGGTGGTGACGCCGGTCTCGTTGGAGAAGGCGTAGTTGGAGGTGCCGTACCAGAGGAAGTTGCCGAAGCCGTAGCCGATGTACGTGTTGCCGAGCATGCCCGAGCCGACCATGGTGTGGGCGTGGGTGCCGACCACGGCGGTGGCGCCGGCGGTGGCGAGCTTCTTGGCGATGGCGGTCTGCGGGCCGGTGGGGCAGGCCTTGCCCTCGTCGCCCCAGTGCAGGTAGACGAGGACGACGGGTGCCTGCTGCTTGGCCGCCTCGACCGCCTTGACCAGCGCGGGGACGTCCAGCGCGGAGGCGATGCCCGGCTTGTTGGCGCCGGCCCGCCACTTCTGGTTGGTGAGGTCCTCGACCTGGCTGGCGGCGACGACGGCGACCTTCACGCCGCGCACGGTGGTGACGTACGGGGCGTACGCCTCCTTGGCGTTGCGGCCGACGCCGACGACCGGGATCGGCGAGGAGTCCTTGGCGGCGAGGGTGTCGGTGAGGCCGTCGGCGCCGAAGTCGACGGCGTGGTTGTTGGCCATGGAGACGACGTCGACGCCGGAGTCCTTGAGCGCCGAGAGCGCCTTGGGCGAGGTGCGGAAGGTGTAGGTCTTCGGCTCGGGGGCGCCGCGCCCGGTGATCGCCGTCTCCAGGTTGAGGACGGACAGGTCGGCGTCGGCGAGCGTCCGGGAGAGCGGGCCGAGGGCCTGCTCGGGCGGCTGGACGGCGAGCCGGGCCTCGGTGCGGCCCTCGAAGTGGACGTCTCCGGCGAACGCGACGGTGATGCTGCCGTCGGGCCGGGGCGCGGCGTTCTTCCCGGCGGCGGTTCCGGAGGGCGTCGCGCCCGGGCTGGTGGGCGTGCCCGCCGCCCCGCCGGAGGCGGCCGCAGTCGAACCGGGCGCGGCGGCCGGCGCCGGGGCGGGGTCGTCGGGCCCGCAGGCGGCTATGGCGGTCAGGCCGACGAACAGCGCGACGGCGGCCGCGGCACGGCGCATGAGTGGTTCCCCCCGGGTCGATCCAGAAGCGGTCAGCCTACGGCACGGCTTCCGCACCCATCCGCCTCGGTTCCGCAACATTCCGAGCACAACACCGGCTTCATTCCGAGCACGACACCGGATTCCGAGCGCAGCGCCGGCGGGCCGAACACCAACGGCTGGAGCACCGGGCGCCGAGGACTGAGCGCCGCCCCGGCGCGGTAGGAGATGCTGAACCGCCCCACCCGCCCCCGTCCGCCAGAGCCCGGAGCCGCACCCACCCCATGGACGACACCGAGACCACCGCCTCCGCCGGCCCCGCCCCCGCCGGCCGCCCACCAGTCGACTTCACCCCCGCCGAGCGCGCCCGTGGCCGCGCGCTGCGCCGCGCCCAGCTGCCCTGGGCGCTGGGCGGGCGGTTGGCGGGCCTGGCGCTCACCCTGTTGCTCGGCCTGACCCCGGCCGGCGCCGGCCTGGTCTCGGCCGTCGGCGGCTGGTTCGGCGGCTCCCGGACGGCCGGGGTGCTGGCGGGCGCGGCGGCCCTGATGGTGCTCGGCCAGGCGTTGCAGCTGCCGTTCGGCGCCCGGCTGCGGGCGGTCCGGGCCCGGTACGGGCTGGTGACGCAGGGCTGGGCCGGCTGGGCGGTGGACGCGCTGCGCGGCCTGGGGCTGGCCCTCGTGCTGGTCCTTCCGCTCGCGCTCGGGCTGTTCGCGCTGACCGCCTGGTCGCCGCGGCACTGGTGGCTGCCGGCGGCGGGCGCGGCGGCGGTGCTGACGGCGGCGCTGTCCTTCCTGCACCCGCTACTGATCGAGCCGGTGTTCAACCGCTTCACTCCGATGCCGCCGGGCCCGCTGCGCAGCGCCCTGCTGGCGCTGGCCGAGCGGGACGGCGTACGGGTGCGGGACGTCCTGGTGGCGGACGCCTCGCGGCGGACCACCGCGCTCAACGCGTATGTGTCGGGGCTGGGCGCGACCCGCCGGATCGTCGCGTACGACACGCTGCTGTCGACGGCCACGCCGCGCGAGGTGGAACTGGTGGTGGCGCACGAGCTGGGCCACGTGAAGCACCGGGACGTGCCGTTCGGCACCTTGCTGGGCGCAGTGGGCGCGGCCGCGGCCGTGGCCGTGCTGGGGGTGCTGGGCGCCTGGCAGCCGCTGCTGTCGGCGGCGGGGGCGGCGGATGCGGCCGATCCGCGGGCGCTGCCGCTGCTGGCGGCGTGCGCGGCGCTGCTGGGGGCGCTGTCGGGGCCGGCCCAGTGCGCGGTGAGCCGCCGGATCGAGGCCAGGGCGGACCGACACGCACTCGAACTGACGTCGGACGCCGAGCAGTTCGTCGCGATGCAACGCAGACTGGCGTTGGCGAACGTCTCCGATGTCGACCCGCCGAGGGCGCTTGAGCTACTGTTCGCCACTCACCCGAGTGCGACCCGCCGGATTGCCGCCGCCCGCGCCTGGCAGGCCACTCAGGGGCAGGGAGGCCCGGAGCGGCGCGCGGACCCGGGGGATTCCGTTGTATAGTGCAACAAATATCGAGGAGGTAGGAACGCCCGTGCCCGGCCGCCAGTCGTCCATCGACGCCATCCAGCGCGAGCTGACCGCCTTCGCCCGGCGCGCCCGGCACAAGGCCTCCCAGCTGCACCCCGACCTCTCCCTGGTCACCTACAGCATCCTCGACCTGATCACCGAGCGCGGCGGCTGCCGGGCCGCCGACGTGGCCGCCCACTTCATGCTCGACAAGTCCACCGTCAGCCGCCAGGTCACCGCCCTGGAGAAGCTCGGCCTGCTGCGGCGCGAGGCCGACCCGGACGACCAGCGCGGCCAGATCCTGCGCGCCACCGAGGCCGGGCTCGCCCTGCTGCAGGACGCCAACGAGCAGCGCCGGCTGGCCTTCACCGCCCGCTTCACCGACTGGTCCGACGAGGACGTCGCCCGCTTCGCCGCCTACCTGGCCCGCTACGGCGAAGAGGGCTGAGACCCCCCTGTACTGAGACCCCTGCACGGAGTGCGCCCGAGGGCCTCCGGGGTGCACCCGAGGAGCGCCCGGGGTGCGCCGCACCGCCCCGACGGTGTACAGAGGAAAGGTGCCACTCCGGCAGCGTCTCCGTGACCCGCAGCCCCGCGACCGCCCGCGCGACCGCCGCCACCCCCGGCGGCCCGACCGTCGCGCGCTGACGGCGCTGTCGCTCGCGCTGATCGTCGTGATCACCGTCGTCGACATCCTCTCCCCCGCACAGATCCACCTCGGCCCGCTACTGATCGTCGCCCCCGCACTCACCGCCTCCTACGCCGGCGCCCGGGCCACCGCCGGAGTCGCCCTGCTGGCCCTCGCCGCGCTCACCGTCATCGGCATCCTCCGGGACGGCCTCACCAGCGCCAACATCGAGACCCAGTTGGGCGCGCAGCTCGTCGTCTCCGCCCTGATCATCGGACTGCGGGCGCTGCGCGAACGGTACGAGCGCGAGCTGGCCCAGGTCCGCTCGGTGTCCGAGGCCGCCCAGCGGGTCCTGCTGCGCCCGCTGCCGGACCGGATCGGGCCGCTGCACCTGGCCTCCGTCTACCTGGCCGCCGAGGCCGAGGCGCAGGTCGGCGGCGACCTGTACGCGGCCGCCCGCACCGCCACCGGCACCCGGCTGCTGGTCGGCGACGTCCGCGGCAAGGGCCTGTCCTCGCTCGGCGACGCGGCCCTGCTGCTCGGCGCCTTCCGCGCCGCCGCCCACCTGCACGCCGACCTGCCCGGGCTCGCCGCCTACCTGGACGGCAGCGTCTGCTGGGACCTCGCCCAGCTCGGCGAACAGGCCCGCCGGCGCCGCCTGAGCGGCGAGGACCCGGACGAGGCGGCCCCGCCGGAGGACAGCGGCGAGTCCTTCATCACCGCCGTCCTGCTCGACATCCCCGACGACGGCACGGCGATCCGACTGATCGACTGCGGCCACCCGCCCCCGCTGCTGCTGCGCCCCGACGGCATCACCACGCTGGCCGCCCGCCGCCCGGCGCCGCCGCTGGGCCTGGGCGAGCTCGCCCCGGTCCGCTACGAGGTGGAGACCTTCCCGTTCCAGCCCGGCGACCGGCTACTGATCTACACCGACGGCGTGATCGAGGCCCGCGACGCCGACCGGCGCTTCTACCCGCTCACCGACCGCGTCACCGCCTGGCAGGACGAACGCCCGACCGCCCTGCTCCAGCACCTGCGCCGCGATCTGCTCGCCCACGTCGGCGGCCGGCTGGACGACGACGCGGCGATGGTCATCGTCGAGCGGCTCCCCTAGCTCCCCCGGCTCTCCTGGCTCCCCTGGCTCTCCTGGCCGGCGTCCGAGGAGGCGGGCGGCTGGTGGACGTACGGGGTCGACGTGGTCAGGATCGCGAATCCGAGCCGTTGCAGGATGGGGCGGCTCTGGTCGCTCGCGTCGACCTGGAGGTAGCGGTACCCGAGGTCGGCGGCGATGCGGGCCCGGTGGGCGACCATGGCCCGGTAGATGCCCCGCCCCCGCCAGTCGGCGACGGTGCCGCCGCCCCACAGGCCCGCGAACTCGGTGCCCGGGTTCAGTTCCATCCGCGCCGCGCACACCGGGCGCTCGCCGGCCATCGCCACGACCAGGCTGACGGTCTCCGGGCTCCGGGCCAGCTGGTCGAGCATCCACTGCCGCAGGCGGGCGCTGCTGGTGCCGAAGGCCTGCTCGTGGACGTCCGCCACGAGGTCCACCCCGGCCCGGTCGGTCACCGGACGCAGGTGGACGCCCTCGGGCAGGGCGGTGTCGGTGGCGAGGTCCTCGATCCGGGCCACCATCACCGCCTCCTGCGGCTCGGCCGTGAAACCGGCCGCCCGCAGCCGTTCCCCGAGGTCGCCGGGCCGGTCGTGGGCGTAGGTCTTCCATTCGAACTCGCGGCCCAGTGCGGTGAAGTACCGCACCTGTGCCGCGATCGCCCGGTCCGCCGTGGCCTCGTCGAGGTCCGACCACAGGACGCCGTTCCAGTCGTGGGCGGCGCCGACCTGCCGGATGACGTCGCCGTCCCGCTCGATCCGGGCGCCGGGGCCGTCGGGCTTCGCTTCGCGCCTCAGTCGGCGGTCGAACAGGGCGAGTGTGTCCTCATGATCCATCCGCCCACTCCAGCACAGGGCGGCGTGCCGCGCGATCGGGTTTCTCCCGGCGGCGCGGCCCGGGCCCGGCGGGCGCACGCCACGGGACGACAGGGCTCAGGCCCGGCGGGGAGGGCGGCGGGCGGAATCCTGGTCCGGGCGGGGTGCGCGGATGAGGTCGCTCGGCGCGTCGGCCCCCATGATCGCGTCCAACAGCCCTCGCGCGGCGGCGAGTTCGTCGATCTGGCGGGTGATGCGGGCGCGCTCGCGGGCGAGGCCGGTGAGGAGTTCGGGGCAGGTGGGGCCGGGGCGGCGCGCGCCGGGGCGGGGGAGGCCGGGGAGGATCCGGGCGATGGCGGCGCTGCCGAGGCCGGCGGCGAGGAGGGTGCGGATGCCGTGGACGGTGTCGATGTCGGGTTCGCCGTACTCGCGGTAGCCGCTGGGGCGGCGGGCGGGGGCGAGCAGGCCCTGTTCCTCGTAGTAGCGCAGGGCGCGGGGGCTGACGCCGGTGCGCCGGGCGAGTTCTCCGATCCGCATGCCGTGCCGTCCTTCGTTCGTTCGTCTGACTCCGCCGTTGACGCCGACGTCGGCTCCGATGCCAGCTCTGACGTCGACTCCGCCGTTGACTCTGACGTCGACGTGAAGGTCTAGCGTAGCCGCCATGCCGACCGAACGATCTTCCGCAACCCCTTTCTCCCCCACCGCAGTTGCCGTCCTCGGCCTGGGCCCGATGGGCCGGGCGCTGGCCCGGGCCCTGCTGGCCGCCGGGCATCCGGTGACGGTGTGGAACCGCACGCCCGGGCGGGACGCCGAACTCCGCGCGCTCGGGGCGCGGTCCGCCGCGACGGCGGCCGAGGCCGTCGCCGCCGGACCGCTCGCCCTGCTCTGCGTCCGGGACCAGGCCGCCGCCCGGGCCGTCCTGGACTCCGCCGGGGCCGCGCTGCGCGGCCGCACGCTGGTGAACGCCACCTCCGTCACGCCGGACGACGCCCGCGCGAACGCCGCCCGGGCCGGGGCCGGCGGCTTCCGGCTGCTCAACGCCGCGATCCTCACCCCCACCCCGACCATCGGGCGGCCCGAGGGTGCCGTGCTGCTGAGCGGCGACGCCGGGGCCTTCGCCGCGCACGAGGCGGCCCTGCGCACCCTCGGCGGGGGCGTCCGGCTGCTCGACAGCGGGGATCCGGGCCGGGCCGCGGCGTTCGACGCTGCGCTGCTGGACCTGTTCTGGACCACCGTGCACGGCTACCTGCACGCGCTGGCGCTGGCCCGCGCCGAGGGCATCGGCGGCGCCGAACTCGCCTCGTACGCACAGGGCCTGCCCCGGCTGCTGCCGGCCCTGATCGACGAGTTCGCGCAACGGGCGGACCAGGGCAGCCACCCGGGCGACCGCAGCAGCGTGGCCTCGGCGGAGGCCGGTCTGGCGCACGTCACCCACACCGCCCGGGCGCGCGGCCTGGACACCACCGTGCTGGACGCGGCACTGGCCGTCACCCGGCGGGCGGTCGCGGCCGGTCACGGCCCGGACGGGGTGTCCGCCCTGGTCGAGACCGTCGGGACCATCAAGACCGTCGGGGCCGCCGGGGCCGCCGCGACCGCCGGTGGCGTCGGGAACGCCGAGGGCTGACGGCTACTGCGCGAGGTAGCCGCCGTCGACGGGCAGCACCGCGCCGGTGATGAAGGAGGCGTCGTCGGAGGCGAGGAACAGGACGGCCGCCGCGACCTCCGCCGGGGCCCCGAGGCGGCCCATGGGGTGGCGCTTCTCGATCGCGGCGAGGTACTCCGTCCCGCCGGGCTCGTCGTACAGGCGGGCGACGCGGTCGGTGGCGATGGTGCCGGGGGCGACGGCGTTGATCCGGATGCCGCGGTCGGCCCATTCGACGGCGAGGTGCCGGGTGAGGCCGGAGGCGACGAACTTGGCGGGCCCGTAGACCGCCTGGCCGCGCTGGCCGGCCTCGCCGGAGATGGAGGAGACGCAGACGATCGCCCCACCGGGCCGTTCCTGGGCGGCCATCGCCTGGATGCCGTACTTGCAGGTGAGGAACATGCCGCGGCCGTCGACGGCCATGACCTGGTCCCACTCCTCGGCGGTGGCCTCGGTGACCTCCATGAGCGGGATCACCCCGGCGTTGGCCACCAGGACGTCGAGGCGTCCGTACCGTTCGACGGCGGCGTCGACCATCCGGCGGGCGTCCTCGTCGCTGGCCACGTCGCCGACCACCGTGCTGACGGCGTGCGGGAACCGGTCGGCCAGCCGGCGCAGGCCCTCGGCGTCGATGTCGGTGCCGACCACCGACGCGCCCTCGCGCACGAAGCGTTCGGCGACGGCCCGGCCGATGCCGTTGGCCGCGCCCGTCACCACGCAGGACCGCCCGGCCAGGCGGCCCGCCGACACCCCTGATGTGTTCTCAGTCACCATGCCACCGGACTCTACCGATTCCACGTCAGGAAGCCCGGTGCATCGACCAGTTGATCAATGCACCGGGCCGGTCGCCGAACCTCGACGACCTCCGGCACCCCCGGCGCCCATGGCCTCAGACCGTGAGCACGATCTTGCCGCGCAGGTGCCCGTGCTCGCTGAGCCGGTGCGCCTCGGCCGCCTCCGCCAGCGGCAGCACCTGGTGCAGCGGCAGCCGCAGGGTGCCCGCCTCGTGCAGCGCCAGCACGCCGGCATAGGCGCGCTGGTGGTAGGACTCGACGCCCTCCGCCCCACCGCTGAAGCGGACGCCGTACTCGGCGGAGCCCGCGAAGTCGACGATCGTCACCACCCGGTCCGCGGAGCCGGTCAGCTCGATGGAGAGCGGCAGCACCCCGCCCTTGCCCGCCGCGTCCAGCGCCCGGTCCACCCCGCCCGGGGCGGCGGCCCGCACCCGCTCCGCCAGGCCGTCGCCGTAGGCCACCGGGATCGCGCCCAGCTCGCGCAGGTAGGCGTGGTTGGCCTCGCCTGCGGTACCGACCACGGTGATCCCGCGCGCCCGGGCCAGTTGCAGCAGCAGGGTGCCGACCCCGCCGGCCGCGCCGTGCACCAGCAGCGTCTCGCCGGCCCGCACGCCCAGGACGCCGAGCACCCGCTCGGCGGTCTCGGCCGCCACCGGGATCGCCGCGGCCTCCTCCCAGCTCAGCGAGGCGGGCTTGCGGGCCAGCAGGTCGGCGTCGACGAGCGCCTGCTCGGCGTACGCGCCGCCCATGACGGCGCCGAACACCTCGTCGCCGGGCGCCCACGCGGTCACGTCCGGGCCGACGGCCTCCACCACACCGGCCAGCTCGTAACCACCGACGTGCGGGAAGGAGACCGGGAAGGCCGCCACCATCGAGCCGCTGCGCACCTTGTGGTCCAGCGGGTTGACGCCCACCGTGCGGACCGCGACCCGCACCTGGCCGGGGCCCGGGGCGGGCAGCTCGACGTCGGTCGGGCGCAGCACGTCCACGCCGCCGTACTCGGAGAAGGCGATCGCCTTGGTCATGGAATGTCCTTGCGGGTTCGGTGAGTTGTTTCTTCCGTCGACTCCATCCTGGATCGTCCGGGGCGGTCGCCAGGCCCGCCTTTCGGATGGTTCCACCTGTCCGAACGGCCAGGCCACCACCCCGGCCCCCGGGCTAGGCTGGCCGGCATGGGCGACGGCATCGGCGTTGACAGGCGTTGACAAGGGCGTGCGCAACGAGACGGGCGAGGACGTGGACGGCGTGGACGGGGACGGCGTGGACGGGAACAGCGTGGACGAGAGGTGGCGGCAGCACTGGGGCCGCCCCGAAGAGGCGCTGGCGCGCGCCGTCGAGGTGCTGCGCACGCCCCGGCCGCACCTGATGGACCGGCTCTCCGAGGTGGTCGCCACCCTCGTCCCGCACGTCGCGATCGCCCAGCTCAGCGGCATCTGCACCTACTCCCCCACGCTCGCCTTCGGCCCGCCCGAGCTGACCGCCGCCGTCAGCGGCCTGGAGCTCGCCAAGCTGGCCGAGACGACCACCTCGGCGACGGCCGACGGCCGGGCCTGGCAGGGCGAGGCGCAGCTGGCCGGGCGGGCGAGGTCCGTCGTGGTGGTCACGGCGTCGGCGTCGGACGCCACCACCGCGGTGCTGGTGCTGGTCCGGGACGGCGGCGCCGAGCCGGTGGCGGCCGGGGCGCTCGCCGTCCTCCAGCAGCTGTGGGACTTGGTCACCACCCACTCGCACCACCGCGCCACCGACGCCGGCCCCACCCACGCGGCGGCCTCCCGGGCCTCCGCCAACGCCCGGGCCCGGGCGATCGCCGAGTTCACCGGCTCCCACGGCGCCGCGCTCACCGCGATCCTCGCGCCGCTGCGCTCCGCCGCACTGGACGACGCCACCGCGCGCCGCGCCGCCACCGAACTGGCCGTGACGGCGCTGCTCGACCTGCGCCGGGGCGCCGACCTGGACCGGGCGCTCAGCGAGGAGCCCGCCGACGCCGCGTTCGCCCGGCTCGACCAGCAGCTGCGCCCGCTGCTGCGGCACACCCGGGTGCGGCTGGACGTGGCGCCGCCGGCGGAGGCCGGCCGGTCCGTTCCGGCGGACACCGCGCACGCCGCCCGGGACGCCGTCCGGGCGGCCGTCCTCGTGATGCTGGAGCAGGACGCCGTGACCAGGCTGCACGTGAGCTGGCGGTTCGCCGGTGACACGCTGCGGGCGGTGGTGCGGGACGACGGCCCCGGCCTGCTGGCCGCCGACGCGCTGGCCGTCCACCGCACCGCCGACCGGATCGCCGCCCTCGGCGGGCGCTGCGCCATCGAGGCCGTCCCCGGCTGGGGCACCACGGTGAGCGTCGACCTGCCGCTCGGCCTGCCCGAACACCCGCGCGTCACCGACCCGTTGGACGGCCTCCAGCCGCGCGAGTTGGAGGTGCTCGACCAGCTGGCCCAGGGCCGGCGCAACCGGGACATCGCCGTGGCGCTGCACATCAGCGAGTCGACGGTGAAGTTCCACGTCGCCAACATCCTGGCCAAGCTCGGCGTCTCCTCGCGCGGCGAGGCGGCGGCCCTGGCCCACCGGGCCGGGATGCCGGGCACCCCGGCCCTGCACGTCGCGTCCTGAGGAGAACCACGAGATGACCGAGACCCCCGAAACCCCCGCGCCGACCGGGCCGACCGGGCCGACCACGCCCTGGGACCCGGCCGCCCCCGGCGTGCTGCGCCTGCCCTCCGGCCGGCTGCTGCGCGGGCGCGGCCTCAGCCGCCCGCTGCCGCCCGGCCCGCACCCCTCCTTCGGGCTCTACCTGCTGGGCCGCCCGCCCAAGCCGCTCCCGTGGCAGGGCCGTTGGGTGCGCTGGCCCGACTTCCGGCTCCCCGCCGACCGGGCGGACGCGGCCGACGCCTTCCGCGAGGTCTGGCGGCGGTCGGCGACCGAACGCGTCGAACTCGCCTGCGTCGGCGGCCACGGCCGCACCGGCACCGCCCTCGCCTGCGTCGCGATCCTGGACGGCGTCCCGGCCGCCGAGGCCGTCGCGTACGTCCGGGAGCACTACGACCAGCACGCGGTGGAGACGCCCTGGCAGCGCCGCTTCGTGGAGCGGTGGGCCTGAGGCCTGAACGGCCGTCCCGGCGGCCGGGAGCGGGAATCCCGACCCGGCGACCCGGCCGCACTCGCGTGCGACGGGTTCGAACTGGAGTGTCCGGCGCGCCGAGGGGTGGCCGCGCCACGGGAGTGACCCGTTCGGGCTCCGCGCGCCCTACCGGGGGTCGCGGGCCGAAGGAATGATGAGCGGATCGCACGTGATCCAGACGACCCCGCACACCGGCCCCGGCCGGTGGACCTGCGGTGGAAGGAGCCCACGTTGTTGCTGCTCATCTCCCCGGACAGTGTCGAGGAGGCCCTCGACTGTGCGAAGGCGGCGGAGCACCTCGACATCGTCGACGTCAAGAAGCCGGACGAGGGCTCGCTCGGCGCGAACTTCCCGTGGGTCATCAGGGAGATCCGCGACGCCGTCCCGGCGGACAAGCCGTTGTCCGCCACCGTGGGGGACGTCCCGTACAAGCCCGGCACCGTGGCCCAGGCCGCGCTCGGTGCGGCCGTCTCCGGCGCCACGTACATCAAGGTCGGCCTCTACGGGTGCACGACGCCCGAACAGGCCGTCGACGTCATGCGAGGAGTCGTCCGGGCCGTGAAGGACTACCGGCCGGACGCGTTCGTCGTCGCCTCGGGCTACGCCGACGCCCACCGGATCGGCTGCGTCAACCCGCTCGCGCTGCCCGACATCGCCCGCCGCTCCGGCTCCGACGCGGCCATGCTCGACACCGCGATCAAGGACGGGACCAGGCTGTTCGACCACGTTCCGCCCGAGGTCTGCGCGGAGTTCGTCCGGCTGGCCCACGAAGCCGACCTGCTCGCCGCGCTCGCGGGCAGCGTCAAGGCGGCGGACCTCGGCACGCTGACCCGCATCGGCACCGACATCGTGGGGGTGCGCGGGGCCGTCTGCGAGGGCGGCGACCGCACCGCCGGAAGGATCCGGCCGCAGCTGGTGGCCGACTTCCGGGCGGAGATGGACCGGCACGCCCGGGAGCACGCGGCCGTCGTCGCCGCCGCGAGTTGACCGCCGGCATGCCGACGAGCCGGCCCGGCCGCCCGCCCGGGCCCGACAGCGGGCGCTTCGCCGTCGTCGACCCGGCGACGGGCGAGCCCTTCGCCGAGGCCCCCGACCAGCAGCCGGACACGCTGGACGCCGTCGTCGGCCGGGCCCACGAGGCCTGGCGCGGCTGGCGGGCCGACCCCGCCGCCCGCACCGCCGCGTTGCGCGCGGCAGCCGACGCCGTGGAGGCGGCCGGAGCCGACCTCGCCCCGCTGCTCACCCGGGAACAGGGCAAACCCCTGGCCGAGTCGGCCGCCGAGGTCGCCCGGACGGCGGCCCGCCTGCGCTACTTCGCCGACCTGGCCCCCGCGCCCCAGCCGATCGCGGACGGCCGCCCGGTGCGCAGCGAGATCCGCTGGCGGCCGCTGGGGCCGGTCGCCGCGATCGTCCCGTGGAACTTCCCGCTCCAGCTCGCGGCGGCGAAGTTCGCGCCCGCACTCGCCGCAGGCAACACGATGGTGCTCAAGCCCTCCCCGTTCACCCCCCTCGCCACCCGGCTGCTGGGCTCCGTCCTCGCCGCCGCCCTCCCCGAGGGCGTCCTGACGATCGTCACCGGCCGCGAACCCCTCGGCGCCCGGCTCGCCTCCCACCCGGGGATCCGCCACGTGACCTTCACCGGCTCGGTCCCCACCGGTCGGGCCGTCGCGGCGGGCGCGGCCGCCTCGCTCGCCCGGGTCACCCTGGAGCTGGGCGGCAACGACGCCGCCGTCCTGCTGGACGACGTGGACGTGGACCGGATCGCGGACCGGCTGTTCTGGGCGGCGTTCCGCAACTGCGGGCAGGTCTGCATGGCGGTCAAGCGCGTCTACGCCCCGGCCCGGCTCCACTCCCAGGTGGTCGAGGCCCTCGCGGAGCGGGCGAAGAGCGTCGTCGTCGGCGCCGGACTCGACCCGGGCACCCGGCTGGGGCCGGTCAACAACGCCCCCCAACTGGCCAGGGTCGAGCGCTACACGGCCCGGGCCCTGGCAGGCGGCGCCCGGGCCGCGGCCGGTGGCCACCGACTGGACCGGCCGGGCTACTTCTTCGCCCCGACGATCCTGGCCGACGTCCCCGCCGACAGTCCGGTGGTGACGGAGGAGCAGTTCGGCCCGGTCCTGCCGGTGCTGGCGTACCGGAGCGTCGACGAGGCCGTCGAAGCGGCCAACGACACCGGATTCGGGCTGGGCGGCTCGGTGTGGGGGACGGACCTCGACCGGGCCGAGGCGGTGGCCGACCGGCTGGAGTGCGGGACGGCGTGGATCAACCACCACGCCGAACTGTCCCTCGCCCAGCCCTTCGCGGGCATCAAGGAGAGCGGTGTCGGCGTCGCGGGCGGGCCGTGGGGGCTCTACGGGAACCTCAGGCCGTTCGTCGTGCACCGGCCGGAAGAGGCTTGACGATCCGGAGGAGCGTGACGATGAGGTTCGACGCCGCGGTACTGCGCTCGTACGAGGGCGGGTTCGCCGTCGAGGAGGTGGTCCTGAACGGGGGGCCGGCCGACGGCGAGGTCCTGGTGCGGATCGCGGGCTGCGGGATGTGCCGCACCGACCTCGCGGTCCGGCGTTCGGCGGGCCGCTCGCCGCTGCCGGCGGTGCTCGGGCACGAGGGGGCCGGGGTCGTGGTGGAGACCGGCGGCCCGCACACCGGGCTGAGCGTCGGCGACCACGTCGTGCTGAGCTTCGACTCCTGCGGACACTGCCGGAACTGCCTGGGTGCGGCCCCCGCCTACTGCGACTCCTTCGCCGCGCTCAACCTCTTCGGCGGGCGCAAGGAGGACGCGGCGCGGTTCACCGACGCGGCCGGGGGCGAACTGGCCCCCCGGTGGTTCGGCCAGTCCTCGTTCGCCGAGTACGCGATGGTTCCGGCGCGCAACGCCGTCCGGGTCGACCGCTCGCTGCCCCTCGACCTGCTCGGGCCCCTCGGCTGCGGCTTCCTGACCGGTGCCGGGGCCGTGTTCAACTCCTTCGGCGCCGGCCCCGGCGACACCGTCGTGGTCCTCGGCGCGGGGGCGGTGGGCCTGGCCGCGGTGATGGCGGCCACGGCCGCCGGGGCGGTGACCGTGGCCGTCGACCGGTACCCCGAACGGCTCGACCTCGCCGAGCGGTTCGGCGCGATCCCGCTGCGCGCCGGACCAGCCGACCACGCCTCCGGGCCCGACCCTGTCCCCCGGCCCGGACTGGCCGAGCGGATCCAGCGGCTGACCGACGGCGGCGCGCGGTACGCGCTGGACACCACGGCCTCCGCCCCGCTGATCAACGAGGCGCTCCGGGCCCTGCGCCCGACCGGCCACCTCGGGCTGGTCGCCCGGCTCCGCACCGCGCTGCCGCTCGATCCGGGGACACTGGACCGGGGCCGGCGGATCTCCCACATCTGCGAGGGGGACGCGGTGCCGGCCCTGCTGATCCCCCGGCTGACCCGGCTGTGGCAGGCCGGGAAGTTCCCCTTCGACCAGCTGATCCGCCGGTACCCGCTCGCCGCCGTCAACGAGGCCGAACGCGACTGCGACGCGGGCCGGGTGGTCAAACCCGTCCTGGTCCCGGAGCGGAGCGCCCGCTGAGCGAGGCCGCCCTCCCCACACCTACACCCGGGGCTTGTGCGCGAACACCCAGCGGTTGCCCTCCAGCGCGTCGTTCGGCTCGGGCAGGGGGCCGCGTCCGTGCTGGTGGGTGAAGTCGAAGGGGGTGTGGACCGAGGTGATCCAGCCCTTGCCGGCCAGGGCGCCCGCGGAGTCGGGCCGCGGCTCTGCGTCGAACAGATCGAGCAGGTCGATGCCGATCTGGTGCTTCGTCGAGGTGTAGAGCGGGCTCTCGCGGTAGTCCAACAGGCTCTTCTCCAGCTTGACCTCGTACGCCATGGCGCTGCCGCCCGCGCTCAACCGGCCGACCGTGTCGATGAGTTGCGTCTCCACGCCGTTGGGCAGGTAGAAGAGCAGCCCCTCCGCCAGCCAGACGCTCGGCACGGCCGCGTCGAAGCCGGCCTCGGTCAGCGCTGCGGCCCAGTCGGTGCACAGGTCGGCGGCGACCGGGACGCGCGCCGCCTTCGGGGAGGCCGACAGCCCGCCGAGCACCCCGTGCTTGAAGGCCAGTACGCCCTCCCGGTCGACCTCGAAGACCGTGCAGCCGGGAGGCCAGTCGAGCCGGAACGCCCGCGTGTCCAACCCGGCGCCGAGCAGGACCACTTGACGGGCGCCCGAGTGCACCGACCGGAGCAGGAAGTCGTCGAGGACCCTCGTCCGCAGACCGAAGTAGCGCGCGAACCGCCCCCACAGCGGGTTCGCGTCCCCGTCCGGCACCTGGTGCATCCGGACCGGCCAGCCCGCGGACGCCGGCGCGGCGAGCACGAAGTGTTCCGCGTAGACGTCCTGCGCCAAAGTGTCGTGCCGGTGGGTCTCGATCGCGCGTGCCGCGGCGACCAGGAGGGCCGTCAGACCGACGCCGCCCTCCACCCCCTCCACACCGGTGCTCCGGTGCGCCGTACCGACCATGTGTCATCCCCTTGAAGCGAGTTGAGAACGCGAACAGCGAGGAATGCGACTGCCTCCTCACTATCCAGCCGGCCCTCGCCCGCCCGGGAGCGGTCCCACCGGATCCACCCGACCGGGTGAATCCCGCCGTCGCGGCGCCCGGACGCCCCCCGGGTGTGCTGCTGCTCACCGACCGCGCCGGGCCTGTTCGCGCACGTGCTCGGGGTACCAGCGGGTGATCCGGAACGCCAGCACCAGCAGGATCACCGGGATGACCCAGGTCAGCCAGTCCTTCGCCGAGCCGACGTGCAGGGCCGCCAGCCCCAGGAGCGCCGTGATCAGGAAGACCGTGCCCCAGAGCGCGGTCAGCAACCGGTTGGTGCGCCGGAACCGCGGCGTGCCCCAGACCTCCGGCGGCGTGGACTCCCGGGCGTACTGCTCGGTGAACGGGGTGAACGCCAGCGATCCCAGGGCCACCGCCGCGAGCACGCCGCTGGACAGCACCTGCGCGTAGGTCTCCAGCCAGACCAGGCTGTGCCGGTCGAGCACCAGGCCCAGTACGCAGAGCACGGCGAAGAAGACCACGCCGACGATGGTGAGCACCTTGGGCGCATGGTGGCACGCGTCCGGCAGGGCGACGACGAGCGCGGCGACCAGCGCCGTCAGGGCCGCCAGTTTCCAGGTGCTCGGCCCGGCGATGACGTCGAAGACGATCCACGGGACGAACGAGAGGAAGACCGAACCGGACCGCAGACCGCCCCGGCCCTGGCGTCCCGGCCCCGGACCGGGACCGGGGGCGGGGGCGGGGTCGGGGTCGGATGCCGGGGCGGCTGCCGGGCCGGATGCCGGGCCGGATGCCGGGTCGGATGCGGGGTCGGATGCGGGGTCGGGCGGGGAAGGTCCGAACGTGGGTCGGTGCATGAGAACCTCCGGTTCCATGCTGCGACCAGGCCGGTCCGGCTGCATCCGGGGCCGCCCTCGGCCCCTCGCGCCCCCTCGCGCCCCCTCCCCGAGGCGCCGGGACGCTTCGGGGAGGTGCGGGGACGTGCGGGGAGATACGGAGCGGGGTCAGGTCTTGCGCAGGGCCGGGGCCGGGGCGCCGATGAGGAGCCGGCGGACGGCGTCCCAGGCGGTGCGCTGGGCGGCGGCGCAGGCGCGGGTGTCGGAGCCGAGCAGGCGGAGCCAGGCGCCGCTGTCGTGCGGGAGGACGCTGACGCCGTGGAGCAGGCCGCTGCCGGCCAGGGCCTCGTGCAGGGTGTCGGCGACCTGCGCGGCGGGGGCGAGCGGAGTGACGACGTAGAGGCTCGCCATGACGTCGTGGCCGGCCAGGACCGCCGGGCCGGTCACACCGGCCTCCGGGGGCTCCAGCCGGACGGTGTCGAGGGCGATCAACTGACCGTCGGGGCGCCGCACTTCGAGGTCGGAGGCGAACACCTGGTAGGCGTTGCGCTCGCCCCGGGCGAGGCGGCCGGCGAGGACGGTCTCGCCGGCCAGCACGGTGGCGGTGGGGTCGACGGTGAGGACGGTGCGCTGGTAGAGCCGGGAGTCGACGAAGGGGATGACGGGCTCGGGCAGGTACTCGACGTAGGCGCGGGGGCCGGCGTCCAGGTTGACCAGCTGCGTCGCGTAGTCGAACTCCATCCGGTAGACCTTGGTGGCCGCCTGGGTGGTGAGGTGGGTCGCGGTGTCGGCGCCGCAGCGCAGGTCGGTGCGGAGCCGGTCGGCCTGGAGGATGCCGCCGCCGGTGGACATCAGGAAGGTGACGGCGAGGTCCGGGCGGGCCGGGTCGAAGTAGAGCGGGCGCATGATCTGCAGCGGCGACTTCTGGTAGTGGCCGGTGAGTTCGGTGCGTTCGCCGATCCGTTCGAAGGCCAGCTCCAGCAGGCCGACCTTGCCGGGGCGCCCGACACCCAGGGTGTTGGGCGTCCCGGCGTACCGGCGGACGGCGTACGGGACGCGGGCCGGCTCGTAGTGCCGCGGATCGAGCCGGGGCACGGCGGCCTCGGCGGCCTCCCCCGCAACCGCTTCCCCCGCGGCCGCGGTGACGGTCATGCCGGGACCTTGCGGAAGGTCTCCAGGAAGGTGGCGATCTCGTCCAGCCCGTGCCCGGTGAGGCAGTTGGTGAGCACGACCGGCCCGCCCTCGCGGACGCGGTGGGCGTCGGACTCCATGATGCCGAGGTCCGCGCGGACGTACTGGGCGATGTCGATCTTGTTGATGACCAGCAGGTCGGACTCGGTGATGCCCGGGCCGCGCTTGCGGGGCATCTTCTCGCCCTCGGCGGTGTCCAGGACGAAGAGGAAGAGGTCGACCAGGACGGGGCTGAAGGTCAGCGTGAGGTTGTCGCCGCCGGACTCGAACAGCAGGGTGTCGACGTCGGGGAAGCGCTCCAGCATCTCGGCGCCGGCCGCGAGGTTCATCGTCGGGTCGTCCCGGACGGCGGTGTGCGGGCAGGCGCCGGTCTCGACGCCGACGACCCGCTCGGGGTCGAGGACGCCGGCCAGGGTGCGACGCACGTGCTGCGCGTCCTCCTGGGTGTAGATGTCGTTGGTGATGACCGCCGGGCGGTGGCCGTTGGCGATCAGCACCGGGACGAGGGCCTCGATGAGCGCCGTCTTGCCGGAGCCGACCGGCCCGCCGATGCCCACGCGGAGCACGTTCTCGGTCATTGCTGTCTCCTTCTGATGCGGTGTGACGTTGGTTCTGCGTCCGGGAGGAGCGGGAGCCGCGGCACTCCCGTGCCCGCCCGCACCTCCCGGACGCGGTTCAGCTGGCGAACAGCCGGGCCTCGGCCCGTTCGTGCCGTCCGGACATCGCGTCGGCGACCGGCACGCACCCGCCCAGGTCGTCCAACTCCCGGGCGAGGGCGGCCCGTACGGTCTCCTCGATCACCGGCGCCGTGGCCCGCAGCACCACCTGCGCCTTGCGGTGGTCGGTCAGCCGCAGCCGCAGGGCGGCGCCGACGAAGCTGGTGCAGAAGGCGAACAGGTCGCTGGCGACGGCCTGGTCGACGGGCACGGCGGCGGAGGCGTAGGCGACTCCGGCGGCCACCGGCTGGGAACCGGGGGCCTGCTTGGCGGCGACCAGTTCGGCGTACCGGTCCAGCGGTTCGCCGCCGATCGACTCCCGGGCGATGTCGAGGAGTTGGCGCCCGGTCCGGGTGGAGGCCAGGCGCAGCTCGCGGTTGAGCTTGGTGGCGTGCAGCCGCTGGTCCACCTCGACCAGCAGGCCCCAGTCGCCGGCCCGGGCGGCGCCGTGGGCGAGGGCGAGCGCGGTGGCGTCGCCGGGGCCGACCGAGTGGCGCAGCAGGTCGGTGAGCAGGTCGGGCATGGTGTCCGCGGTGACGGCCTTGGCCTGGGCGTAGCCCTCCAGGCCGTGCGAGAGGGTGTAGAAGCCGC
Source organism: Kitasatospora sp. NPDC059812 (assembly GCF_042732075.1). Taxonomy (NCBI): domain Bacteria; kingdom Bacillati; phylum Actinomycetota; class Actinomycetes; order Kitasatosporales; family Streptomycetaceae; genus Kitasatospora; species Kitasatospora sp. NPDC059812. The sequence goes on along the minus strand of NZ_JBHWIO010000006.1, from coordinate 77,463 downwards.
TGGGGAAGGCCGAGTCGGTCAGCTGGAGGCTGACCAGCAGGGCGTCGAGGCCTCCCCCGAGCCCGGGAGAGCCGGGCCCCGACGAACCGGACCCCGACGAACCGGACCCCGAAGAGCCGAGCCCCGAAGCGCCGCTCACGCGAGGTAGAACAGGTGGTTGAGCGGGAGTTCGCGGGCGGGCTCGATGGTGGCCGGCTCGCCGTCCAGGGTGACCTTGTAGGTCTCCGGGTCGACGGCGATCTTCGGCAGCGCGTCGTTGCGGACCATGTGCTGCTTGCCGACCGAGCGGCAGCGCCGCACGGGCAGGACCCGGCTGTCCAGCCCGAGTTGGGCCGGGACGCCGAGGTCGATGGCGGCCTGCGACATGAAGGAGACCCGGGTGGCCTGCTTGGCCCGGCCGAGCGCGCCGTACATCGGGCGGTAGTAGACCGGCTGCGGGGTGGGCAGCGAGGCGTTCGGGTCGCCCATCAGCGCCCAGTTGATGACGCCGCCCTTGATGACCATCTTGGGCTTGGCGCCGAAGGAGTTGATCGGCCAGAGCACGATGTCGGCGAGCTTGCCGCTCTCCAGCGAGCCGATGTGGTCGGCGGTGCCGGAGGCGATGGCCGGGTTGATGGTGAGCTTGGCGAGGTAGCGCAGGACGCGGAAGTTGTCGTTGCGCTCGGTGTCGCCGTCGAGCTTGCCGCGCTGGTCCTTGCAGTGGTGGGCGGTCTGGAAGGCGCGGGTGAAGGACTCCCCGATCCGGCCCATCGCCTGCGAGTCCGAGGAGAAGATCGAGATGACGCCCTCGTCGTGCAGGACGGTCTCGGCGGCGATCGTCTCGGCGCGGACCCGGGAGTCGGCGAAGGAGACGTCCTCGGGGATGTCGTGGCTGAGGTGGTGGCAGACCATCACCATGTCCAGCAGTTCGTCGACCGAGTTGACGGTGTAGGGCAGCGTGGGGTTGGTGGAGGACGGCAGGACGTTGGGCTCTCCGGCGATCCGCATGATGTCGGGGGCGTGGCCGCCGCCCGCGCCCTCGGTGTGGAAGGTGTGGATGGTGCGGCCGTCGATGGCGGAGAGGGTGTCCTCGAAGAAGCCGCCCTCGTTGAGGGTGTCCGTGTGGATGGCCACCTGGACGTCGTACTCGTCGGCGACGCCGAGCGCGCTGTCGATGGCGGCGGGGGTGCTGCCCCAGTCCTCGTGCACCTTGAGGCCGCAGACGCCGGCCTCGACCTGCTCGCGCAGGGCGCCGGGCAGCGAGCCGTTGCCCTTGCCGAGGAGGCCGACGTTGACCGGGAGGTCCTCGACCGCCTGGTACATCCGGTGGATGTTCCACGGGCCGGGAGTGCAGGTGGTGCCGTTGGTGCCGTCGGAGGGGCCGGTGCCGCCACCGATGAGGGTGGTGATGCCGTTGCTCAGCGCCTCCTGCACCTGCTGCGGGGCGATGAAGTGGATGTGGGTGTCGATGCCGCCGGCGGTGGCGATCAGGTGCTCGCCGGAGATCACCTCGGTGCCGGGGCCGATGACCAGCCGGGGGTGCACGCCGCTCTGGGTGTGCGGGTTGCCGGCCTTGCCGACGGCGGTGATGAAGCCGTCCTTGACGCCGATGTCGCCCTTGACCACGCCGAGGACGGCGTCCATCACGACGACGTTGGTGATCACCAGGTCCAGCGCGCCCTGGGCGGAGGTGGCGGCCGGGTCCTGGGCCATGCCGTCGCGGATGCCCTTGCCGCCGCCGTAGACGGCCTCGTCGCCGTAGTGGCCCTGGTTGAAGTCCTTCTCGATCTCGACGACGAGGTTGGTGTCGGCGAGGTGGAAGCGGTCGCCGACGGTGGGCCCGAAGAGATCGGTGTACTGCTTGCGGGACAGCGTGGCCATCAGCGGTCGCCTTCCTTGTGGTCGAGGTTGGTGCCCTTGAACCCGAGGGCGATCGCCCGGTCGATCGCCCGGGCGCGGGTGTCGGCCGACCTGATGCCGCCGTCGACGAGGTTGCTGAAGCCGATCAGGCGGCCGTGGCCGCCGAACTCGGCGAGCGTGACGTCCTTGGTGTCGCCCGGCTCGAAGCGGACGGCGGTGCCGGCCGGGATGTCCAGGTGCTTGCCGTAGGCGGCGTTGCGGTCGAAGTCGAGGGCGCGGTTGGCCTCGAAGAAGTGGTAGTGCGAGCCGACCTGGATCGCCCGGTCGCCGGTGTTGCTGACCGTGATGGTGACCTGGGCGCGACCGGCGTTGATCTCCACCGGGTCGTCGCCGTACAGGTACGTGGCGCCACCAGACATGGCGGGCCCTTCCTCTCTGTCGGTTCAGTGATGTGTGTGGCCGTGGGTGTGTCCGTCGGTGGCACCGTGGCTGTGGCCGTGCCCGTGGCCATGGGTGTGCCCGTGCCCGTGCCCATGCGAGTCCGAGTGCGAGTGGTCCCCGCCGGGGCCGTGGCTGTGGGCGTAGCCGTGCCCGTGCTCGGCGTCGAGGCCGGCCAGGATGCCGTCCTCGCCGTGGCCGAGCAGGTGCAGGGCCGCCGCGGTGCGGGCCGCGACGACGCCGGCGATCGCGGACGGCCGCAGCAGCGGTCCGCCGTCCCGCACCCCGGGCAGTTCGGTGCGCAGCGCCGGTCCGAACGAGGCCGGGACGGCCGTCACTTCGCGGGCGCCGAGCAGCCGGCAGCGTTCGGCGCCCTCGGCGAGGTCGGGGTCGCCGCCCGCGAAGGCCACCTCGACCCAGCGGTGGTGGCCGTACTGGCGGACCAGCCGGGCGATCCGGAACAGGTCCGCGTCCTCGAAGGGGCCGGCCGCCGGGGCGGTGACCAGCACGGCGCCGTCGGGCCCGGGGGCGGCGGAGGCCGCGGCCCGCAGCCAGCCGACGAGGTGGTCCTTGCCGCCGAACGCCCCGGTCAGGGCGAGTCGTCCGCGCCCCTCCCCTGCGGCCAGCCAGCGCAGCGCCCGGGCGGTGTCGGCCACCAGCTTCGGGTCGCGGCCCAGCGTCATCGGGACGACGCACACCGGGCCGTCGGTGGCGGCCAGCGCCGAGCGGACGGCCTCGCCGAGCGCCCGGCCGGCGGCGGCCGCGGCGTGGACGGCGGGCTCGCGCTCCACCAGGGCGGCCAGGTCCCGGCCGCCGTCGCTCTCGTGCCCGCCGGCCAGCACCACCGTGGCGGCGGGCGTCGGGGCCGAGGTCGGCGCGGGCGCCGGACCGGTCGCCGCTTCCGCCTGACGTACCGTCATGGCTCAGGCACCCACCGGGTCGTGGCAGGAGACCAGCTTGGTGCCGTCCAGGAACGCGGCCTCGACCTGGAGCAGCGGCAGCATCTCGCGGACGCCGGGCATGACGTCCTCGCCGCTGACGACCTGCTTGCCGATCTCCATGCACTCGGCGACGGTGCGCCCGTCCCGGGCGCCCTCCATGATCGCCTCGCTGATCAGCGCGCAGGCCTCGCTGTAGTTCAGTTTCACACCGCGGTCGCGGCGTTTGCGGGCCAGATCGGCCACGACGTAGATGTACAGCTTGTCCATCTCACGCGGGGCGAGATTCACGGGAATCACTCTTCCTTTCCGAGGGAACTCCGCAGGAACTCCGAATGAACACGCCTGTCACGGGCGGGAATTCGGGCTACCGAAACCCGGTCAGACTCTGCGCAGCCGGGGAATGGCCGGCACCGCCGCCAGGAACAGCATGGTGGTCAGGACGAACGGCCAGGTGAAGGCGTGGCCGCCGAACGGCGCGGTGGCGGCGGCCAGCGCCGGGGTCAGGACGGTCGCGGCGGCCGCGCCGAGGACGGCGTAGGCCGCGCTCCACCCGCCGGGGGCGACGAACACGCCGCACAGCGCCATCGCGACGAGCACCCCGCTGTACCCGAGCAGCCCCTGGCCGACGGCGTCGGCGGGCGCGCCGAGCGCCCAGGCGGTGAGCAGCCCGGTCGCGCTGCCCGCGCAGGCCAGCAGGCCGGCCGGGCGGCTGGCCGCGAAGATGCCGGCCAGGAACAGCAGGCCGACGTACCACTGGGGCATGAAGAAGATCTGGCCGATGTTGGCGAAGAACCCGTGCCACAGCTGGTCCCAGGTCAGCCCGGTCGGGCCGGCGGCCGGCCCGGCCAGGGCGGTCGGGGCGCCGGTGCCGTGCCACAGGTGGCGGAAGCCGGGCGCCGCGGCCGTCGTCGCGGTGGCGACCAGGCAGAACGGCGCGGTGAGCGCGGGCAGTTTCCAGCTGTCGAGCACCGCGCCGAGGCCCGCGGTGACCACCACGGCGACGACGGCGCCGAGGACGGCCGCCGCGACGGTGGCGGGGTGGTCGGGGCCGAGGAACACCGCGCACCCCAGCGCCACCAGGCAGCCGTTGTAGCCGTGCAGCCCGGCCTCGACGGCGTCGCGCGCCAGCCGCAGGCCGTACGCGACGGCGGTTCCGACGGCGCTGCCGAGCAGGCCGTAGACGCCGTAGCGCCAGCCGGCCGCGAAAAGTGCGGCCACGAAGAACAGGCCGCAGACGGCGGACGGCATGAAGTCCACCTGCGCGACGCCGCGCAGGACTTCGACGGCTAACTTGAGGGATATCGGGCGGGCGGCCCCCGAGGCCCCCGGCTCACCCTTTTTCTGACCCATACTTCGCACCAATTCCCGGTACGGCTTTTCACGGCATGGCGAATAGTCCCGCAAGGCTGCTCGGCTTTACTCGCGAGCACGCCCGGCGATTCCTCCGGAACCGTACTCCTGCGGAATGCCGGTCGGCGCGGACACGACCGGTTACACCCGTATGGCGAAGGGTGATCATCAGGCCTCTGAGCTGCAACAATATGTTGATTGCGCAGGTCAGCGACCCCCCTGTGGAGAGCCATTCTTTGCGAAGTTTTACTTGCGACAGACGAAAACGAGAAGGTGGTCATGTCAAGGAATTCGACACGAAGCCGCCCCGGTCAGGCAATTCGGACATCCGGCGCCGCGAAAGGCGGCGCAGCACTGCGGGAATGTGGCGGAAATGTGCATGCGACGCGTCGGAAAGCAGCCGGGTCGGCGAACGCGGGCCCGCGAGCACGAACCGGCCGCCGGGCTCCCGGCAGCGCGGGAGCGGACCGATGGCCGGCGGCCAGCGGCCGGTGGCGGCCTCCGGGACGCCTGCGGGCTACCGGCAGTGGGGTGGTCGGACTATCGTTAGTTAGCGAAAGCTATCGAAGTACTCTCCGACTGGCGGCCCCGGTCTGCCACTCACCTGGGGGCAGCGGTGGCGACGAAGATCCCGAACAACGGCAGGCGCCGGCCCGTCCGCGCGGTCCGCGGAGCCGTGGCGGCGGACCATCCCCGGTACAAGTGGGTCGCCCTCTCCAACACCACGCTCGGCACCCTGATCGCCACCGTCAACGCCTCGATCGTCCTGATCTCCCTCCCCGCGATCTTCAACGGCATCGGCCTCGACCCGCTCCAACCCGGCAACGTCAGCTACCTGTTGTGGATGCTGATGGGCTACATGCTGGTCACCGCCGTCCTGGTGGTCACCCTCGGCAGACTGGGCGACATCCACGGCCGGGTCCGGATCTACAACGCCGGCTTCCTGATCTTCACCCTCACCTCGGTGGCCCTCTCCCTCGACCCGCTGCACGGCGGGCCGGGCGCGCTGTGGCTGATCGGCTGGCGGGTGGTGCAGGCGATCGGCGGCTCGATGCTGATGGCCAACTCGGCCGCGATCATCACCGACGCGTTCCCGGCCCACCGGCGCGGCATGGCGCTGGGGGTGAACATCGTCGCGGGCATCGCCGGCTCCTTCATCGGCCTGGTGCTGGGCGGGCTGCTGGCCGAGTGGAACTGGCGGTCGATCTTCTGGGTCAACATGCCGATCGGCATCCTCGGCACGGTCTGGGCCTACCGGTCGCTGCGCGAGACCGGCGTACGGCGGCCCGCCCGGATCGACTGGTGGGGCAACGTCACCTTCGCCGTCGGCCTGACCGCCCTGCTCGCCGCGATCACCTACGGCATCCAGCCCTACGGCGGCCACACCATGGGCTGGACCAGCCCCTGGGTGATGGGCGGGCTGTTCGGCGGCGTGGCGCTGCTGATCGCCTTCTGCCTGGTCGAGTCCAGGGTCGCCGAGCCGATGTTCCCGCTGGCGCTGTTCCGCGACCCGGTCTTCGCCGGCGGCAACGCGGCCACCCTGCTGGGCTCGATCGCCCGCGGCGGCCTCCAGTTCATGCTGATCATCTGGCTGCAGGGCATCTGGCTGCCGCTGCACGGCTACGACTACGCCGACACCCCCCTGTGGGCGGGCATCTACCTCGTCCCGCTGACCGTCGGCTTCCTGGCCGCCGGGCCGGTCTCGGGCTACCTCTCCGACCGGGCCGGGGCCCGGCTGTTCGCCTCCGGTGGACTGGTGGTGATGGCCCTGTCCTTCGCCGGACTGCTGCTCCTGCCCACCGACTTCGGCTACCCGTGGTTCGCCGTCCTGGTGTTCCTCAACGGCTTGGGCGGCGGCCTGTTCGCGGCCCCCAACACCTCGCTGATCATGTCGAGCGTGCCGGCCGAGGCCCGCGGCGCCGCCTCCGGCATGCGGGCCACCTTCCAGAACGCCGGCATGGTGCTCTCGATCGGCGTCTTCTTCTCGCTGATGGTGGCCGGCCTGGCCGGCTCGCTGCCACACACCCTCACCGCCGGACTGACCGCGCAGGGCGTGCCCGCCGCCGACGCGCACACCATCGCCTCGCTGCCACCGGTCGGCACGCTCTTCGCCGCGTTCCTCGGGTACAACCCGATCCAGCAGCTGCTGGGCCCGCACGTGCTCGGCATGCTGCCGGCGGCCAACGCCCGGACGCTGACCGGCCGGGAGTTCTTCCCGCAACTGATCTCGGGCCCCTTCCACGACGGCCTGGTCGTGGTGTTCTGGCTGGCGATCGCCATGTCGCTGGTCGCCGCGGCGGCCTCGCTGGTCCGCGAGCGGACCGGGCCGCGCCACACCCGCCGCGCCCGGCCGGGCGCGGGCGGGCCCGCTGAACGGCCCGGTGTAGGCCGGCCCGCACCGCGCGGAAAGGCCCGCAGGCCATGACCGGGCACGATGCCGCGACCGGCGCCGACACCGCGACCGACGCCGAGGCCGAGGCCGGGGCCGGGGCCGGTCTCTCCGCCGAGGCCGTCGTCCGGCTGCGCCTGGCGATCGGCCGACTCAACCGGCAGATGGCCCGCGCCTCCGGCGGCCAGGACCTCACCGTCGCCCAACTCTCCGCCCTGGCCCGGGTGGAGGTGCACGGCCCGCTGCGGCTCGGCGAACTCGCCGCGCGGGAGGGGGTGGCCGTGCCGTCCGTGCTCCGCACGATCGCCCCGCTGACCGCCGACGGCCTGATCGCCAAGACCCCCGACCCGCTGGACGGCCGCTCCCAGCTGCTCGAACTCACCCCGGCCGGCCTGGCGGCGATCACCCGGATCCGCCGGGAGCGCTCCGCCCTGCTGGCCCGCCGCAGCGCGCGGCTCACCCCGCAGCAGTGCCGCCAACTGGAGTCGGCCGTACCGCTGTTGGAGTTGCTGCTGGACGATCCCGACGCGGCCTTCCCCGGCCAAGCCTGCCCCGATCCGTCCTACCCTGACCCGCCCTGCCCTGACCCGCCCTGCCCCGACCCGCCCTGCCCCGACCCGCCCTGCCCCGACCGGCGCGACTCCGTCGGCTGAGGCAGCGCTTCTCGGAGCGCCTACGCCGTCTCGCGGAGGAATCCGGTGAGCAACTCGAAGGTCTCCTCGGGCCGTTCGAGGCCGGGGAAGTGGCCGGCCCAGGACAGTTCGAGCCGGCGGGCGCCGGGGATCCGGGTCGCCAAGGAGTCGGCGATCTGCCGGAAGTCGTCCACGTCGTGGCCGCCGGTCACGACCAGGCAGGGCGCCGTGATCCGGGAGAGGTCCGCTTCGTCGTCGGTGGGGCCGATCTCGGCGTCCGCCTGCACCTCGAAGGCGCGCCGCTGCATCCGGCGGACGAGTTCGCGGGCTTCGTCGCCCGCCTCCGGGCCGAGCCAGGTCTCGACGTTGAGCTCGACGGCGCCCTCGACGTCCCCGGTCGCGAGGAGTTCCCGCTCCCGCGCGGCGAAGGCCATCAGGGCGTCGCCGGCGACGTGCTCGGCCGCCCCGGAGCAGAGCAGGGCCAGCGCGGTGACGGCCCCGGGGCGCAGCGCCGCCACGTCCATGGCGACCTTCCCCCCGTACGAGGCGCCGATCAGCGCGGTGCTCTCGACGCCCAGGTGGTCGAGGAGCGCCAGCACGTCCTGCGCGTCGCTGTACGGGGCGTCGGCCGGCGGTGTGTCGCCGAAGGCCCGGAAGTCGCCCCGGATCACCCGGTAGCCCGCGTCGACCAGCCCCTGCCACTGCGGGTCCCACATCCTCCGATCGCACACGGACGAGTGCAGCAGCACCACGGTGGGGCGGTCGCCCGGCAGGTCATGAGATACGTCATGGGAGAGGATCATCCGCGGATCGTATCGACGCCTCTGGGGGACGCCAACCGGTTTGGTGATCGGAGGGAGTAAGCGCTTTGGGCCGCTTCCGGGCTCTAGGTGGGTGAGGAGGTGCTCATGGGAGGCACGAAGACCGACCGGGACGAGGAGTTCCAGGCGTTCATCGTCGGGGCCTGGCCACGGCTGCTGCGAACGGCGTACCTGTTGGCCGGGGAGCAGTACGCGGCCGAGGACCTGGTGCAGTCCGCGGCGGAGAAGGCCTGCGCGGCCTGGGCGAAGGTGCGACGGGCCGGCGATCCGCACAGCTACGTGCGGCGGATCCTGGTGAACGAACACGCCCGCCGCTGGCGCCGCCGCGCGCCGGAGCTGCTGGTGTACGCCGTGCCGGACGAGGCCGGAGCGGAGGACTGCTACGCCCGCTCCGACCAGCGCGGCGCGCTGATGACGGCGCTGGCCGCCCTGCCGGCCCGCCAGCGCGAGGCCGTGGTGCTGCGCTACTGGGAGGACCTGAGCGACAGTCAGGCCGCCGAGGCGATGGGCTGCTCGACGGGCGCCGTGCGCAGCCACGCGGCCAAGGGGATCGCGAGACTGCGGGGGGCCGCAGCGCTGAAGGAAATCAAGGGCATGACGAGCATCGGAGGTGCGGTATGAGCGCGGGCGGCAACGGCGGGACGGTCGGCATGGGCGCGGCGGGCGACGACAGCGACGTGTGGGTCGGACTCGGCCTGGCGGACGTGGCGGCCGGGGCCACGATCAGCCCGGCGCCGATGGCGGACATCATGGCGGGCGGCCGCCGGATCCGGCGCCGTCGCCGGTCGGTGGTCGGCGCGCTCGCGCTGGCCTCGGTGGTGGTGCTGGGCGGCGGGACGATGGCGGGTCTGCACAGCTCCCCCGCGAGCAGCGGCGCCCAGGCGCTCGTCCCGGCCAACGGCGGTCCCGGCGGCGGCACCGGGGGCGGCCCGGCCGCCCAGCCGTCCGGCACGGCGACGGCCGAGCGGGACCCGTTCACCCCGGTCCGGGTGACGCTCGCCCAGGGCAACACCCCCGACGGCAAGACGTGGAAGCTCTGGACGGCGCTCTGGCCGGTCGCCCCGAAGGAGCGGGCGTACGAGCAGGCGGTGGCCGTCTGGGAGGAGCGCCACGCCGTCGACCCCTCGCTCGACAAGCCGACGGAGGCGTACGTCCAGCAGTACTGGCAGCCCAACGAGGACGTCGTGAACGACTACGTCACCCTGGACGGGGTGCGCCAGCCGCACGACAACGCGGGCAGCTACCCGGCGCCGGGCCACCTCGACCCGCGGATGGCCGACACGTTCAGCGGCGGCCTGATGGGCGCCCGGGACAAGTCCGGCACGCCCGGTCCGCTCCCGATCAAGCTCGCCGTGATGGCCCTCGGCCCGGACGTCGGCAAGGTCCTGGTGACCTGGTCGGACGGCACGGTCATGGAGCCGTGGCTGAAGGCCGTCGGGGACTCCCCGTACCAGCGGCTGGTGGTCCCCGAGCAGCCGGGCAAGAAGGTGACGTCGTGGCAGTTCTTCGACAAGAACGGCGCCAAGCTGCCGGACGCCGGCGAGAAGATGCTGACCGAGTAACGGTCGGCGCGACCGGCTGAACACGACCGGGCGGCCACGACCGCCCGACCAGGCCCGAGGGGCCGGCCCGCTCCCCCGGCGGGCCGGCCCCTCGTCGGCGTACGGGACGGTCGGTGCGCGGGGGGATCGGCGTGCGGGGCGGTCGGTGCGCATCGCGGAAACGTGGGAGAAAGTGCTCCCCCGGTCGAGGGAGGTCATCGGCGGGCCGCCCGAGCAGACTGGCGATCACAGCCGGGGAGGACTTCCCGGCCTCCCCTTGATTGCACCGGAGTTGACTCGTGCGTGAGCAGATGTGGCAGCCGCTTTCCTCCCGACCTTCCTCCTGGCGTTCGTCCCGGCTTTCCTCCGGGCCTTCCTCCCGGCGCCCGCAGGCCGGTCGGCGCGGGGTCGTCGTGGCGGCGGCGGCCGCGGTGGCCGTCGGCGTCATGACCGCGGGCACCGCCCTGGCGCCGTCCACGGCCGCCGCCGCCCCCCGCCCGGACAGCGTCCAGCAGGGGCTGAACGCGCTGGTCCGCGACGACGGCCTGCCCGCCGCGCTGGCCAGCGTCCAGGGCCGTGACGGCCGCACCCGCACCTACACCGCGGGGGTCGGCGACGTCACCACCCGCGCGAAGGTGCCGGTCGACGGCCAGGTGCGGATCGGCAGCAACACCAAGACGTTCACGGCGGTGGTCGTGCTGCAGCTGGTCGGCGAGGGGAAGATCGGCCTCGACGAGCCCGTCGAGACCTACCTCCCCGGCCTGGTCCGCGGCGACGGCATCGACGGGCGCCACACCACGGTCCGTCAGCTCCTCCAGCACACCAGCGGACTCCCGGACTACGAGGGATACCTCGACGAACCCTCCCTCCAGCACCGGTACTTCGAGCCGCGCGACCTGCTGGACATCGCCTTCCAGCACAAGGCCGACTTCGCCCCGGGGGCGAGCTTCAAGTACAGCAGCACCAACTACGTGCTCGCCGGCCTGGTCGTCCAGAAGGTCACCGGCCGCCCCATCGCCGAGCAGATCGACCAGCGCATCATCAAGCCCCTCGGCCTGCGACACACCTACTACCCCGCCCAGGGCGACCGGACCATCCGCGAGGCCCACCCCCAGGGCTACCGCAAGGACGCGGCCGACGGGCACCTGATCGACTTCACCGAGCTGGACCCCTCCGCGGGCGGGGCGGCGGGCCAGATGATCTCCACCAACTCCGACGTCAACCAGTTCTTCACCGCCCTCCTCGGCGGCCGCCTCCTGCAACCGGCCCAGCTCGCCCAGATGCGCACCACCGTCCCCATCGGCGACAGCGGCGCCGCCTACGGCCTGGGGCTCATCAGCCGGCCGCTGTCCTGCGGCGGCGTCTACTGGGGCCACGGCGGCGACATCCCCGGCTACGAGACCCGGGGCGGGGCGACGGACGACGGCCGCGCCGTCAACATCGCGGTGACCACCGTCCCGCCGGACGCCGCCGGCTCGGAGCACGTCGAGAACGTCGTGGACACGGCCCTGTGCCGCTGACCGAAGTCCGGTGAGGGAGTGGGGTGTCGGGGGGGGGGCAGTAACACACCGCGGTTGCACAACCCCCAGGGGGGGGTGTCGTATAAAAAAAACACGCGCCCCACCACACAAAAACAGTATATATCTG
>NZ_JBHWIO010000006.1:64292-65855 GCF_042732075.1 Kitasatospora sp. NPDC059812 | reverse complement strand
CCGCGGGCGGCGGCTCCGCTCTTGCCTCTGCGGGGGCCCCGGCGGCGGCGCCCCGCGCGGCGCGGGGGGGGGGGGGGGGGGCGGGGGCGCGCCCCCCCCCCCCCCCCCCGCTTTTCCACTCCGCTCAGGTTCTGTCCCGAGGTGAATCCCCTAGAGCTGGGTGACGCCGCCGTCGACGAGCAGTTCCGCGCCGGTGGTGAAGGAGCTCTGGTCCCCGGCCAGGTAGAGGGCGGTGGCAGCAACCTCCTCGGGTCGGCCGATACGGCCGAGCGGGGTCGTGGCGACGGCCTGGTCGACCTGGGGGTACGCCGCCCGCAGCTCGTCGGCCCCGGGGGTCGCGACCGGGCCCGGGGTGAGGGCGTTGACCCGGATGCCCCGGCCGGCGAGTTCGGTGGCCCAGGTGCGGGCGAGGCTGCGGATCGCGGCCTTGGTGGCGGCGTAGACGCCCAGGCCCGGGACGCCGCGCAGGGCCGCGCTGGAGGAGAGCAGGATCACCGAGGCGCCGGCCGACAGCAGCGGGAGGGCCTTCTGCACGGTGAAGACCGTGCCCTTGAGGTTCACGGAGGTGGTGTGGTCGTACTCCTCCTCGGTGATCTCGCCGAGCAGGCCGAAGTCCCCGAGGCCGGCGTTGGCCACGACGACGTCGAGCCGGCCGCTGCGTTCGGTGATCTCGGCGAAGAGCCGGTCGAGGTCGTCGAGCTTCGACACGTCGCCCCGGATGCCGACACCCCGGCTGCCGACCTGCTCGACGGCGGCCGCCAGCTCGGCTTCGCGGCGCCCGGTGAGGTACACGGTCGCCCCCTCGGCGGCGAAGCGGCGGGCGATGGCCAGGCCGATGCCGGTGGAGGCGCCGGTGACGAGGGCGGTCTTGTTGTCCAGCTGTCCCATGAGATTCTCCGAATCTTGACGTAACTATTCTTGTTACATTTTTGGGCACAAAAAGCGGCGCAGGAAGCGACGCAGGAAGCACTGCCACGGCCGAGGCTAGGCGGCCTTCAGCACGTCGCGCAGCACATCCTCCAGCGTGGTCCCCGCCAACTCCCGGCGGAGGGTGGCCTCGATCCCGCCGTAGACGGCGGCCATCACCGGAGCGATGCCGTGGCCCACGACGCACTCGGGGTCGGGCGTGGCGGGGTGCAGGGCGAAGATCGGTCCCGGCTCCACCGCCTCGTAGACGTCGAGCAGGGTGATCGCCGACAGGTCCCGCGACAGCGTCCAGCCGGCCCCGGCACCCCTTCGCGAGTCGACCAGGCCCGCCTTGCGCAGCTGGGCCAGCAGGCGGCGGATCACCACCGGGTTGGTGTTGACGCTCGTCGCGATCTGCTCGGAAGTGGCGACCTCGTGGCCACGGCGCTGGTACAGCCCGATCCAGGTCAGGGCGTGCGCGGCGACGGTCAACCTACTGTTCGCACTCATGCCGCCCATCACCCCTCTCCATGTCGTAACTGTAATAGTTACATCAGCCTACGACAAGCCCCGGCGGAGTCGAGGGGGGGGGGGGGGGGGCGGCCGCCCCCCCCCCGGGGGAACTCCTCGGGGGGGTGGGGGGGTGGGGGGGTGGCG
>NZ_JBHWIO010000006.1:40761-64282 GCF_042732075.1 Kitasatospora sp. NPDC059812 | reverse complement strand
CCTCTCCAAAACAACCCCCACACCCACCCCCATATTTGTATTATTATATTTGGAAAACACAACAATCTACCCCCCCGGCGTCGGGGCGGGGGGCGGGGGGGGGCCCCCCCCCCCCACTCCTCTTGCTTTACGGGGTGGTTGGGGTGGAGGTGGAGACGGGGCGGGGGTGGCGGTTCGGGGGGTGGTGCGCGGTGAGGGGGTGGATCCAGGCGAGAAGCGCGAGCAGGAGGACGAACGGGAGGAGGGTGCAGAGCGTCGCGCTGCCCGGGCTATGGCGGGGTTCAGGACGCATCGAGGGTGATGGGGAGGTCGAGTTCGGCCCAGACGGTCTTCGCGTTGGGGTGGCGGGGGATGGTGCCCCAGCGGTCGGCGAGGGCGTCGATGAGGGTGAGGCCGCGCCCGGACTGGGAGTTGGGGGCGAGGACGGCGGGCAGAGCCGGGAAGCGGTCGCCCCGGCAGTCCGAGATCTCGATGCGCAAGGTTGTGCCCCGGCGCACGGTGGTAGTGAGACAGAGGTGAAGCTCGAAGCCGCGCCCCGGAACGCGGCCATGGGTAGTCGCGTTGGCGGCGAGCTCCGCGACGATCAGGAGCGCCGAGTAGTACGGCTCGGTGTGGGACAAGTTCAGCCCCCAGGTGGTCAGTTGACGCCTGGCGATGCGCCGGCAGATGGCGGCGCCCTTGGGGGTGGCGGCGAGGGTGATGGTGTGGCGGCGGGGGCTGTCGAGGGGGATGTCGGTCGTCATGGAAAAAATCGTGACGGCGCGGACGTACGCTGACCACGGATTCGACAAGCACTAAGAGTGCCTGTACGGATGCGGAGGGTGGGCCTGTCCGGCCGACCCCGGATTAACCGATCGAAAACGCGGCAAGTCAGGATGGGGTGGCTGCGATGGGTGTCGAGGGAACGGTCTTCGAGGACGGCGATCTGCCGGAGGGGTCCGAGGGGGTCTCTGAGCTCTACGCTGCGGTGGGAAAGCTGATCAAGCACTTCCGCGAGCGGGCCGGGATCACGCAGAAGGAGCTGGCCAAGATGGCCGGTTACAGCGAGGACCAAGTCGGCGCGGTCGAGCGCGGCAAGCGGACCCCGAGAGTCGAGTACCTGACGGTGGTTGACGATCTCGTTGGGGCGGGCGGCGCGCTGAAGGCGATCGCCCCGGATGTCATGAAGGCGAAGATCCGCGTGAGTGAGCGGCACCCGGCGTGGTCGAAGCCGTACACGACCGAAGAAGCGCACGCTCTGGAGATTCACGACTACTGCACGTTGGACATCCCAGGCCTGGTGCAGACAGAGGCCCACGCGCGAGCGCTGTACCAGATGCGGAAACCAACCCTTACCGATGACTCCGTCGAAAAGTGGGTGGCGGCACGCATGAAGCGGCAAGAGATCCTGACTCGGTCACCGCTTCCGATGATCAGCTGGGTGATCGATGAGAGCGCACTGCGGCGCCCCATGGGCGGGTGGGACGTTCACGAGGAGCAGCTTCGCCACCTGCTGAAGATCGGCCGGATCCGCGGCCTCGAACTCCAGGTGATGCCGCTGGATCGAATGGAGCACGCGGGCATGGGCGGCTCGTTCACCCTCCTCACCCCCAAGGGCCGGTCGCAGATTGCGTTCTGCGAGGTGCAGCACGTCAATCGGCTGATCACGGACCCGGAAGAGGTCCGTATTATGGCCGCACGGTACAGCAGCATCAGGGCGCAGGCGCTCGGCATGAGGGAGTCCCTGGCCCTGATCGAGAAGATCCTGGGAGAGCGGTGAGCATGTCCGAGCTGGCGTGGTTCAAGAGCAGCTACAGCGGCAACGAGGGCACAACCTGCGTCGAGGTCGCCGAGACGCCTGCTGTAATCCACGTGCGTGACTCCAAGGACAAGAGCGGCCCTCAGCTGGCCTTCGAGCCGGCCGCCTGGCAGGCATTCGTGGCATTCGCCGCGACCGCCGAGGTCTGATCAACGTCCTCCCAACGGCCCACCGCCTACCGGGCGGCGGGCCGTTGGCGTACCGTCAAGCTGACGGCGCCGTCCCACACTTAGGGGGAGCAGTGAGCAGCGAACTCATCTGGTTCAAGAGCAGCCACAGCAGCAACGAAGGCGGCCAGTGCATCGAGGTCGCCGAGACGACCGAGGCCGTTCTCGTCCGCGATTCCAAGGACGCCTCCGGTCCCCACCACACCTTCACCCCCGCCGCCTGGCAGGCGTTCGTCGCCTTCGCCGCCACCGCCGAGGCCTGATCAACGTAGTTCCGGTCACTCCGGTTCGAAGGCTCGCAGGGTGTCCTCGCCGTCGGTCCACAAGACCCCGAGCCGCTGCCGGGCCAAGAGCCATCCGTCCCCGTCACGGCGGAACTCCCAGTCGTAGGGACCGCCCATGGAGTAGGGGGCAGAGGTCCTCCCCGGAGCGGTGACGGCGACGAACCACATGTACCCGATGCCGGTCGCCCGGTCGCCCGCCACGTCCACGCGCATGTTGAGGATGTGGTGCTGGATGCTCGTGTAGGGCGACTCGGCCTCCTCCACCTTCGCGCGGATGGCCTCCCTCCCCTGGGTTTGCTGCCAGGGCCCGAACTCCAGCACGGCGTCTTCGGCCCAACAGGCGGACCAGGTCTGCCAGTCCTTGCGGTCCAGTGCCCGCCAGCCTCGGATCATGAGGGCGTGCAGGGCGTCCCGGTCCTCCAGGCCACGTATTCTGCGCGCCAGGTCGTCGAGAGCGGGGGTGTGCAGCATTCCGGTTCCTTCCGTCACTGGGCGCTCGCCGCAGGTCGTACGACGATCTCGTTCACGTCGACGTACGGCGGCTGGGAGATTGCGTAGGCGACGGCGTCCGCGATCGCGGAGGCCGGCAGGGCCACGGCGCGGTACGTCCGCATGGCCGCCCGGGCGGCCGGGTCCGCGATGCCGTCGGCGAGTTCGGACTCCGTGACACCCGGCGAGACCAGCGTGACCCGGACGTCACCGGCGGACTCCTGACGCAGGCCCTCGGAGATCGCACGGACCGCGAACTTGGTGGCGCAGTACACGGCAGCGGTGGGAGAGACCTCGTACGCGCCGACGGAGGCGATGTTCACGATGTGCCCGCCACCTTGGGCGCGCATCACGGGCAAGGCGGCGGAGATACCGTGCAGGACACCCCGCAGGTTCACGTCGATCATGCGGTCCCACTCCTCCGTCCTGAGCGCCTCCAGCGGCGACAACGGCATCACCCCGGCGTTGTTGACCATCACGTCCACGCGGCCGTACCGCTCTTCGGCCGCTGCCACGAAGTCCCGCACGTCGGCGGCCTCGGTCACGTCCAGGCGCCGGGCCGCCGCCGTGCCGCCCGCGGCGGTGATCTCCGTGACGAGTCGGTCCAGGCGATCGGTGCGCCGTGCTCCCAGGAACAGGCGGTGGCCGTCGGCGGCGAGCCGGCGGGCGGTCGCCTCGCCGATCCCGCTGCTGGCACCGGTGATCGCTACGACCTTGATCGTCTGGTCCGGCATGACTGCCCCTTGTCTCTCGGTAGGGCACCGAGTCTGGGCGAGGTGTTCCGGGCGGCCCAGGCCGTGTGCTGCCTGGGTGCGGTACACCCAGGCGGCACACCGGGCCCACGGCCTAGCCTGGGCACATGACCGACAACCAGCTGGGTGAGTTCCTGCGGGCGCGCCGTGCGGCCGTGCGGCCGGACGAGGTCGGGATGCCGAGCCATGGCGTGCGCAGGGTCGCCGGGCTGCGCCGCGAAGAAGTCGCCGTACTGGCAGGGGTGAACGCGGACTACTACACCCGGCTGGAACAGGGCCGTGAACGCCACCCGTCCGCGCAGGTGGTGGACGCGCTCAGCCGCGCGCTGCTGCTGGACACCGATGCCCGGGCGCACCTTCACCAACTGTCCGGAACCGCGCCGTCCCAGCGGCCCGTCGCCGCCACCGACCAGGTCGCCCCCGACCTGCGCGTCCTGCTGGACGGCTACCCCGGCACTCCGGCGTTCGTCATCAACCCGATCCTGGACATCCTGGCCGCCAACGCCCTGGCCGAGGCCCTGTACTCCCCTTTCGAAGCGATGGACAACCTGGCCCGCATGGTCTTCCTCGACCCGGCAGGTCGGCCGTTCCACCCCCGATGGGACCGGACGGCAGAGACGGTGGTCGGGCACCTGCGCCAGGCGTCCGGCGTCGACCCGGGCAGTCCGCGCCTACGGGCCCTCGCAGGCGAACTCAGCGCGCGCAGCACGGACTTCGCCCGACTGTGGAACACCCACACCGTGCGCGGCAAGACCCGCGAACACAAGCACCTCCACCACCCGGACGTCGGCGGCATGACCCTCACCCACCACGCATTCGACGTGCGGGACGCCCCCGGCCAGCAGTTGATCATCTACCATGCCGAACACGGCAGCCCCAGCGCCGAGGCACTCAGCCTGCTCGGCTCCGTGCACGCCACACGCGTCGGTAGGTGATCACGCAGCAGGCGAGTCTGAGGAACGCTTCGCGCCAGGGGGAGCAGTGAGCAACGAACTCGTCTGGTTCAAGAGCAGCCACAGCAGCAACAAGGGCGGCCAGTGCATCGAGGTCGCCGAGACGACCGAGGCCGTCCTCGTCCGCGAGTCCAAGGACGCCTCCGGCCCCCACCACACCTTCACCCCCGCCGCCTGGCAGGCGTTCGTCGCCTTCGCCGCCACCGCCGAGGTCTGATCGACTTCCCCCTCAACGGCTCACCGCCTAAAGAGCGGTGGGCCGTCTGCGCGCTCGGGTGAGCCAGCGGTACGCGAGATGGACCGCGAGGCCCAGCAAGGTCATGAGGACCGACGCGACCAGTGCGACCACATCGAGCACGTTCCGGCCCAGCGAGTTCCAGAAACCGATGCTCGAAGCAAGGGCGGCGGTGTCGGTGTGCCTGGGGTCGTACACCACCGTCACGGTGTCGCGGGCCTTGACGGTGTCGGTGACGTAGGCGAGTTGGGTCTCGACAGATGCCCCCTCGGACGTCGTGAACCGCACCCGGCAGTGGGCGTTGCCCGCCGGGTTGTCCTGCGGCGCGCTCACTTCGGTGCACTCGGTGACGACCGCCGACACGTGGACGCCGCGGCTGCGGAGAGCCGACGTCACCCCCATGTCGTGCGGTATCAGGTAGACCAGGCTGAGGACGAACAGCAGGACCCCCAGGCCGATCATCGCGAGCGAACCGTTCCGCACGGTCCGGCCGTGGTCCGGCACCTTCTCCATCGGTCCCCCCGGTATCAGCCCAACTGCCCACGTGCGCTCACGCTACCCGCACCCACCGACACCGGCTTCCGAGCAGGGCAAACCCCTGGTCGAGATCCACCGACGGGCCCGGCCCCCCGGTCATCCGGCGTAACACCTGGTGCACGGCTCGCCCCGGGGGCGAAGGATGGTGCGTGGACTACCCATAGATCCACCCACCCCCCACGCCCGGCCAGGGCAGCGACACGGAGGAACACCTCGATGACATCCGCCCCGACCACGACACACCGTCGGCGGAGCAGGGCCGCACTGGCCGCCTGCGCGACCGTGCTGGCCGTCTCCGCCACCACCCTCGCCGCCGGGACCGCCCCCGCCCACGCCACCACGGGCGTGCGCGAGTTCACCCGGACCGCCACCTTCACCGTCCCCGTCGGCGTCACCGGCCTGCTGATCGACGTCTGGGGCGCCGGAGGTGGAGGCGCCGGCGGCACCTCGACCGCGCCCGTGACCGGCGGTGGGGGCGGGGGTGGCGGCGGATACGTGCACGGTGCGATCACGGTGCTCCCCCTTGAGCAGGTCACCATCACCATCGGCGCCGGCGGCGCGGGCGGTGCGGTCGGCGCCGTGGGCTCCGGCGGCACCAGCAGCACCATCGCGATCGGATCAACGGTGCTGGCCACCGCCCAGGGCGGCGGCGGGGGCTTCACGTCGAACGGGGGCTTCCCGGGCTCGTACGCCGGCGGCGGCGCAGGGGGCGGCGGCACCGCACCCGCCGAAACCCCCTTGGGCGGCGGCGGCTACGTACGCCCCGGCGCGGCCGGGGGCAGCACGACCAGCGCGCTCTTCCCGAACCCCGTCTCGCCCGGCGGCACGGGCGGCCAGCCCGCGAACACCGGGAGCGCCAACCCGGGAGACGCCGCGACCGGCGGGCCGGGCGGCCAGTCCGGCGTCAGTGGCACCTCGCCCGGCGAGGCCGGAGCGCCGGGGTACGCGCTCATCCACTGGTCGTTCTGAGCACCCGACCTCACAAGGCCGAGCAGGGGCTCGATCGGTCTCGCCCGCAGCAGCCCCGGCCGCAAATGTCAAACAACACACACCCGTTGTGAGTGGACTGGTACGTTCCGCGCATGGACTTCAACGCCATTGCCAACTCGTTCGTGTCCCACTACTACAACACCTTCGACTCCGGCATCGCGGGGCGCAGCAACCTCACCAGCCTCTACCGGCCCGAGTCGATGCTCACCTGGGAGAACGCCCAGGTCCAGGGGCAGCAGAACATCCTCGCGAAGCTGACGACGCCCGAACTGGCCACCGTCAAGCACGCGGTGTCCAGCAACGACGCGCAGCCCGCGCCGGGCGGCGGCGTACTGGTCACCGTCACGGGCGGCCTCGTCATCGACAACGCCTTCGACAAGCCGATGCAGTTCGCCGAGACGTTCAACCTGCAGCCGATCCCCGGCCAGCCCGGCGGCTTCTTCGTCTACAACCAGATCTTCCGCCTCATCTTCGCCTGAGCCGCCAAGGGCCCGGGGCTTCCCGCCGGCTTCCCGCTCGGCGAGCGGAAGCCCCGGACCAGCGCCACGAGTTGGAGGAAGGGTGCACCTGCGCGGGCTGCGGCCGGCCGACGCCCCCGCCGTCCGCCGGATCTACAGCGGCCGGTCGGTCGCCGACCTGTGGTTCGGCCAGATGACCGCCGCCCAGGCCCACGACTACGTACGCGAAGCCCAGGAGGCCGACGCGCACCGGCCGCGCACCGCACGCGTCCTCGGCATCGACGTCCACGGCGACCTGATCGGCATCGTCCGGCTCCGTATCACCGGCCACACCGGCAGCCTCAGCTACATCCTGCGCGAGGACACCTGGGGCCACGGCTACGCCACCACAGCGGTGCGCCGGTTCCTCGCCCACCACCGCACCCCACGGGTCACTGCCGAGCACCGCGTCGGCAACCCCGCCTCGGGAAGGGTCCTGACGAAGACCGGCTTCGTCGTGACCACCGTGACCGACGAGATCGTCCGCTACGAGCTGGGCTAGCGGCCGCCTTGCCACCTCCGACTCCCCGGGCCCGCGCCGGGCGTGACGCGGACCTTTGCCGTGTGTTTATATTGAACAATGGTTCAACCAAAAACCGGACACCCCCATGCCCCGCACGCCTGAGGCCTCGGCAGCCGTCCGCGAAGCGACCCGCGCCAAGATCCGGCGCGCCGCCGTCCTGCTCATGGCCGAACAGGGCTACCGCGCCACCACCCTGCGCCAAGTCGCCACCCGGGCCGGCGTCGCCGACGGACTGCCCTCCCGCTACTTCGGCAGCAAGGACGGCCTGCTGATCGACATCGCCGACGGCTGGCGCGAACGGACCCGCGCGGCACTCGCCGCCCAGCCCGCCGACAGCCCCGCCGACACCCTGCGACTCCTGGTCCGCTCCGCCCTGCTCGGCCTGGACACCGCCCCCGAGGAGATCGAGGAGAGCCGGGCCGTCTCCGCCCTGCTCGCCGACCCCGAAGCCCGAGCCGTCCTCGTCGCCGCAGGCGCCGACCTCGCCTCCGCCGACCTCCTCCAGGCCCTCGACGAAGCCCTGGTCGCCTGCCACGTCCCCGACCCCGCGGCCGCCCGCCTGCTCCTCCTCGCCGGCATCCGCGGCGGCCTCACCCTCGCCGCCGAGGACCCCGCCTTCCCGCTGCGCGACCTGGAAACGGCCCTACTCGCCCACCTCCTGCCGCCGGCCTGACCCCTCCCCGAGCTTGAAAGGCCCCGCCATGACCGCCGAAACCGACATCCGCCCCTACCGCATCGCGATCGAACAGCACCAGCTCGACGACCTGCGCGACCGCCTCGCCCGCACCCGCTGGCCCGACTCGCTGCCCGGCACCGACTGGGACTACGGCGTCCCGCTCCACTACCTCCAGGACCTGGCCGAGTACTGGCGGACCGGCTACGACTGGCGCGAACACGAAACCAGGCTCAACACCTTCCCGCAGTACACCACCACCATCGACGGCGCCAACGTGCACTTCCTGCACGTCCGTTCACCCGAACCCGACGCCACCCCGCTGATCATCACGCACGGCTGGCCCGGCTCGGTGGCCGAATTCCTGGACATCCTGGGCCCGCTCACCGACCCCCGCGCCCACGGCGGCGACCCGCGCGACGCCTTCCACGTGGTCGCGCCCTCCATCCCGGGCTACGGCTTCTCCGGACCGACCAGCCAACTCGACTGGGACTACCGCCGCGTGGCGCGCGCCTGGGCCGAACTGATGAACCGCCTCGGCTACCCTCGCTACGGCGCCCAGGGCGGCGACTGGGGCTCCGGCATCTCCCGCGAACTCGGCCTCGCCGCCCCCACCCAGGTCATCGGCGTGCACGTCAACACCTCCCCCACCTTCCCCACCGGCGACCCGGCCGTCCTCGACACCCTCGACCGCGAACGGCTCGACACCTGGGCCCGCCACCAGGCCGAAACCTCCGGCTACACCGCCGTCCAAGCGACCCGCCCGCACACCATCGGCTACGCGCTCACCGACTCACCGGTCGGCCAACTCGCCTGGATCATCGAGAAGTTCCGCGAATGGACGGACTGCGACGGCGGCCTTCCCGAAGGCGCCGTACCCCGGGACCACCTCCTCACCAACGTGATGCTGTACTGGCTGACCGCCACCGCCGGCTCCTCCGCGCGGCTGTACAAGGAGTCGGCCCGCAACGGCTGGACCGAGGCCGCCCCCTCCACCGTCCCCACCGGCATGGCCGTCTTCCCCCACGACATCACCCTGCCGGTCCGCGCCTTCGCCGAACGCATCGACAACATCGTGCACTGGACCGAGTTCGACCACGGCGGCCACTTCGCCGCCCTGGAACAGCCCGAGTCGCTGGTGGCCGACATCCGGACCTTCTTCCGCTCCTTGGCGGGTGGTTGGAGCGAGGTCTGAGTTGCGTCCGCCTCCACTGCGCCCCGATGCGCCCTTGACTCCACACCCGGGCGGGGCCCAAGGTCGTTGCAACTGAGCGCAACTGACTCGACAGCGGAGGCGGTTATGAAGCTACGGTTCGTCGGCAAGGACCCCGAGTCCGGGGACCACGGGTGTCCCTCCGTGTGGGTGGACGAGGAACGGGCAGAGCTGGTGATTCAGGGCTGGAAAGCGGACGAGGCGACGGAAGTCGAGTGCCTGAAGGCCGGGCCGATTCCCGAGCACGAGACCGTCATCCGGCTGCCCCGGCGCATGATTCCACTTCTCAGGGAGGCCCTTGGTGACACAGACGCTCTCTAGCTTCGCCGATCTGATCAAATCCGCACGTCATTCGGCGCTGCACCTTGAGATGCGAGACTGGTACTCGGTGGAGAGCGAAACCGAGGGGTTCGCCGCGTGGCGCCACGGGAAGAGGCTCGATCCCGACAACCGCGAGTCCTGGTGGCGACCTTGGCTCGATCTGGTACAGGAAGTCACCGGCCGAGGCGTCGCGATTCGCCGCGCCCGTGTGGTCTCGGAACCGGTGAGCGATTACATCCGCTTCGAGCACTCCGGCACTTTCACCAACATTGCCGCCGGCGAAGATATCCGCTGGCTCCCCAGACGCAGCGCGTCCGGAATCGCTCTTCCCGGCAATGACTGCTGGATCTTCGACGGTCGACTCGTTCAGTTCAACATTTTCGATGGTGCCGGCCGATGGGTCCACACGGATCAGACGGAAGACGCCGCGATGGTAGCGCTGTGTGCTTCGGCTTTCGAAGCGGTCTGGGAGTCCGGGATCCCTCACGAGAAGTTCACCGTCTAGCTCCCCGCACAGAAACCCGATCGGCTAGTTCATGTCCTCCAATCCGCTCTCCAGCGCGAAGTCCGTGCGTGCGGCGCTAGCCGCGCGCCTGGACGCGATGAAGAAGGACGCCGGGCTCACAGGGGATGAACTAGCCGCTCGTTGTGGATGGCACAAGTCAAAGTCATCTCGGATCTCGCGAGGCGTGACTCCACCATCGGACGCCGACATCCGCGCATGGTGTGCCGCCTGTGGCGTCGATGACCAGGCGGCAGACCTCATAGCCGCCTCGCGTTCCGCTGATTCCATGTACATACAGTGGCAGCAGATTCACCGTGACGGCATGCGGAAGATCCACGAAAAAACGGTTCCGCTATACCAGCGAACCCGACACTTCCGCGTCTACGCGTCCAATGTCGTACCGGGGATGCTGCAAACCGCCGAATACGCATCCGGCCTTTTGCGCTCCATCACGGACTTCCAGGGGACACCTGACGACGTCGACCAAGCCGTCCAGGCCAGGATCGAGCGATCGAGTGTCATCCGCAACGCAGGGCAGCGGTTCGCGATTCTGGTCGAGGAATCGGTCTTGTATTACCGAGTGGCCGACGATGCCGCGATGGCGGGCCAGCTCGGTCACCTCCTGTCGGTGATGGCACAGCCGAACGTATCCTTCGGAATCATCCCCTTCGGAGTGCGTCGTTCGGTTTGGCCACTTGAAGCGTTCTACGCCTTCGATGAAGACCTGGTCGCCGTGGAGACCTTGACGGCGGAAATCAACATCTCGACGCCGAGCGAAATCGGCACCTACCACAGGGCGTTCGCCGAGCTGGCGAAACTCGCCGATCGGGGTGCGGCAGCACGCGCGTGCATCACCAGGGCCGTCGACTCCCTCGGGTGAACCGGTGCAACCGAGTGCAACTTCGTGGACCGTGTCACTCATGGCTTCCTACTGTCGATCTGACGGCGCCTCATCGGTCAATGCCGGTTGGGGGCCGCCTCCCTTCAGCATCGAACAGGAAGGCAGTGCAGTGAGCGACCTGTACGAGATCGAGATCCCGGCCGGACTCGCCGCCTACAAGGCGTGTGGCGGGAACCAGGGCGGGGGTGACGACGGGGAGTCGTGCGTGACCCTGCGGGAGGTGCCGGGGGTGGCCGGCGGGTTGTGGGTGATGGGTGACACCAAGGCGCCGGGGCGGGAACTGCGCTTCACCACCGTGGAGTTGAGCTCCGCCGGTATCGACCCGGACCGCTTTACGACCTCCGCCTGACGTACCACCTCGCACCAGTGGGCCCCGTTCCCAACGCAACTGGGAGCGGGGTCCGCCGCACACCCAGGGTAGGGCACTCATGGATCACTGGAACAGGCCCGGCCTCCACTGGCACTGCTACGCGTGGGCGGGCGGCAGGCGGCCCGATGACGCCGAGCGGCGGCCGCCGGGACCGCAGAACGGCTTACGACCCGAATGGGCCAGCCCCGTACCGCCGTTGGAGGTCATGCACTGGCTCGCCAAGTCGGCGGCGCAGATCAGGCTCACCACCAACGACCCCGCCGAGGCGCTCGACTGGCTGGGCAAGCAGCTCGCCGACTCCCCCGCCTCAGAGGCAGACCTCCCCGCGTCCACCCGGCTGGATCACGCCCTGGCGTTCCTCGACACGTTCCCGCACGACGTGGTGTGGACGTACTGGACACCCGGCCAGCAGCTCCGGTCGGTCGCCGCCGTGGCGTGCCCCCGGACGTTCGGCCCCACGTCCGAAACGCCCCCGCCCTGCCCGCTTCGACGGCGCTGACCGGCGCCGCCCGGCTAACCGCCAGCCGCTCGGCGGGTCGTGACAGCGTGTCGAGTGGCGGAGCGCGATCCGCGACGAGAGGGTGACCGACGCAGGACCTCACCTGAAGGAGCGAGAATGCCCGAAGTCACCACTCCGTACGCGACCGGCACCCCGTGCTGGGTCGATCTGATGGCGCAGGACCAGCAGGCGGCACTGGACTTCTACCGCGACCTGTTCGGCTGGCAGGGGCAGGTCGGCCCGGCCGAGTTCGGCGGGTACGCGGTCTGTGAGCTGAACGGCAAGCCGTCCGCCGGGATCGGTCCGGCGATGGCGCCGGAGGGGATGCCCACCCCGCCGACCGTGTGGACCAGCTACCTGTCCACCACCGACGCCCAGGCCACCCAGGACGCGATCGTCGGCGCGGGCGGCACCCTGCTCGTCCCGGCGATGGACGTCGGCGAGCTCGGCAGGATGCTGATCGCCGCCGACCCGCAGGGCGCGGTGTTCGGCGTCTGGCAGCCAGGCGAGTTCTTCGGCGCCCGGGTCGTCAACGAGAGCGGCGCGCTGATCTGGAACGAGCTGCACACCAGCGACGTGCCCGGCGCCACCGCCTTCTACGGCGAGGCGTTCGGCATCGAGATCCAGCCGGCGCAGGGCGCCGAGCAGTACTGGGAGCTGCGGGTCGGTGGCCGGGCCGTCGGCGGGGTCTCGCTGCTCGCCAACGACCCGCCCGGCACGCCCGCGCACTGGCTGACGTACTTCGCGACGGACGACGTCGACTCCACCGTGGACGCCCTCGTCAAGCACGGCGGCACCGTCCTCGCCCCGCCGTTCGACATGGTGGCGGGCCGGATGTCGGTGGTGACCGACCCGCAGGGCGCGCCGTTCGCGGTGATCGCACCGAAACCGATGTAGGTGGACGGCACGGCCCACCGCGCACGGTGTCGCGGTGGGCCGTCTCCGTCCGACTCCCGTCCGTACAACTCCCGTCCGTACAACTCCCGCCCGTACGGGTCACTCCGGCGCGACGGCCGTCACCCCCGCCGTCACTCCCGCTGCGCGCGGCCGACGGCGCTGAGCACCGCCCGTACGCCTGCCGTGAGCACCGAGCCGTCCCGCCCGGCGCCCCACACCACCTGTCCGCCGACCCCGCCGACCCGGGCCTCGACGTAGGCGACAGCGTCGCTACCAGCACCAGCACCCGCCCCGACGGCGTGCTCGCTGAAGTGCAGGATGTCGACCCGCAGCGCGTCGGCCACCGCGTCGAGCGGCCCGGCGCCCTCGCCGCGCCGGCCGCCCACCTCCGCCCAGTCGTCGCCAGCCTGCCACGGCCAGTCCGGCGCCGCGTCCAGGTACTCCGCGCGGAAGAGCCCGTACAGTTCCTCCGCCGTCACCTCCCGCCCGCTGTCGTCGGTGGCCTCCTGCACGACCCGGGAGAACTCGATCTGGAGCCGCCTCGGCAGTTCCAGCCCGTGCCCGGTCTGGAGCAGGTAGGCGATGCCGCCCTTGCCGGACTGGCTGTTGACCCGGATGACCGCCTCGTAATCGCGGCCGAGGTCGGCCGGGTCGATCGGCAGGTACGGCACCGACCAGGGTGCCTCGCGCGCCGGGACGCCGGACTCGGCCGCCACCTTGGCGTGGTGGGCGAAGCCCTTCTTGATGGCGTCCTGGTGGGTGCCGGAGAAGGCGGTGTGCACCAGGTCCCCCGCGTAGGGGTGGCGCTCGTGCACGGGCAGCCGGTTGCAGTGCTCGACGGTGCGGCGGATCTCGTCGAGGTCGGAGAAGTCGAGCATCGGGTCGACGCCCTGGGTGTGCAGGTTGAGCGCCAGCGTCACCAGGTCGACGTTGCCCGTCCGCTCGCCGTTGCCGAACAGGCACCCCTCCACCCGCTGGGCGCCGGCCAGCACGGCCAGTTCGGCGCAGGCGACGCCCGTCCCCCGGTCGTTGTGCGGGTGGACGGAGAGGATCACCGACTCGCGGCGCTCCAGGTGCCGGTGCAGGTACTCGATCTGGTCGGCGTAGACGTTGGGGGTGGCGATCTCGACGGTGGCGGGCAGGTTGTGGACGACGGGCCGGTCGGGGCTGGCGTCCCACAGTTCGGTGAGGCCGTTGCAGACCTCCAGGACGTAGTCCGGTTCGGTCAGGTTGAACACCTCGGGCGAGAACTGGAAGCGCACCCCGGGCCGGCCGTCGGCCCGCCGTGCCAGGTGGGTGGCGGCCTCGGTGATCAGGGCCCGCAGTTCGTGCCGGTCGCGCCCGAGGACGACCTCGCGCCAGAGCGGGGCGGTGGCGGTGTAGAGGTGGACGACGACGCGGGGCAGGCCTTCGACGGCCTCGAAGGTACGGTCGATCAGGTCGGCGCGCGCCGCCGTGAAGACGACGATGGTGACGTCCTCGGGCACCGCGCCGGGCACGGTGGCCAGTTGCCGGACGAAGTCGAAGTCGGTGCGGCTGGCGGAGGGGTAGCCGACCTCGATCTCCTTGAAGCCCATGGCCAGGAGCAGGTCGAACATCCGCTGTTTGCGTGCCGGGTCCATGGGTTCGGCCAGTGCCTGGTTGCCGTCGCGCAGGTCGACGGGGACCCACAGCGGGGCGTGGCCGATCCGCCGGCCGGGCCAGCGCCGCATCAGTGCGGGGACGTGCACGCGCTCGTGGGCGGGCCGGTAGCGGTGGGAGGGCATGGCACCCGGGCGCTGCGGGTTCCAGGCGGGGGCGGTGACCGGGACGGGGCCGGCGGGGGTACGCAGGGTCGGGAATCGCATGATGAGTCCTTACGGAGGTACCGGTGGACCGGCAGGACGGCGCCCCGCAGCGGGGTGCCGGTCCGGTCACGCCCCGCTGCGGCCACCAAGAAGAAGGCCACCCAGAGGGAGACTCCACGGCTGCATGCCGGGTAGACTAACCACGAACCAAGTCCTCAGACAAGCTGACAGGTGAACGCGAATGTCCCCGCTCGGCCCCCTCCACCGCTCCCCCCTCGTCGACCAGGCCACCCGACGCCTGGAGGAGCAGATCACCGCCGGACACTGGCCGGTGGGCGGGAAGCTGCCGGGCGAGGTGACCCTGGCGAAGGAACTGGGCGTCGGGCGCTCGACCATCCGGGAGGCGCTGCGCGCGCTGGCCGGCGCCGGGATGGTGCAGAGCCGGCAGGGGTCGGGCGTGTTCGTGACGGCGGACCGGCCCGCCCTGGACTGGCCGACCCGGCTGCGCCGGGCCGAGCTGGCGCACGTCTACGAGGTGCGCACCATGGTCGAGGTGCAGGCGGCCCGGCTCGCGGCCGCGCGCCGCACGGAGGCGGACCTCACCGCCGTGGACGCGGCGCTGGCCACCCGGCTGGCGGCGGGCGGCGCGGACGACACGGCCTTCGTGGACGCCGACATCGCGCTGCACACCGCCGTGGTGGCGGCCGCGCACAATCCGGTGCTGGACGATCTGTTCGCCCAGTTCGCGCCCGTCCTGAGGGAGCACCTGGTGGCCCTGGTGGGGGTGCTGGGGCTGCGCAGCGGGGACCCGAACCACGGCTACGCGTCGCACGCGGACCTCGTCGGGGCGCTGCACCGGGGCGATCCCGAGGAGGCCGGGCGGGTGCTGGCGGCCGAGCTGGAGGCCACCCGGTCGCGCCTGCTGGCCGACTGAGCGGGGCGGGCCGGGAGGGCACCCGGGCCACCGACCGACCGGCCGGGCGGATATCCGGAGCGCGGGCACACAGTTTTCACACAGCGGCCACCCGGCCGCCCGCTCCGACGGCCGACGCCTCGTCAACCCGCTCCGAACTGGGATGCTTCGAGCACGTACGATCAACCGTCAGATGACATTGTGTCCGGAGCGTGTGTGACCACGGTCCAGGCGGCGAACGCACTTTCACTCCAATCACACGGTATGACTAGTATCGCCTCGTCAAGCCCGTCCCCGGACGGCCCGCCCCGCTCAGGCCGGCCGCCATCCCCAAGGAGACTGCTCTGCGCGCGCGTGCGAATCGGCGGCCCCCGACGCCGAAGGCCCCCCGCAGGCGTCCGCGCCTGTCACTGCGGACGGCGCTGCTCGTCCTCGCCGTCGTCCCCAGCATCGCCCTGGCCGCCCTGTGGGCGGTCACCAGCGGCGAGACCGTCTTCGCCTTCCAGCGCCAGGCCGCCCAGGGCCTGCTCGCCCAGAAGGCCGGCCAGCCGTCCAACATCGTCTACTACAGCCTCCAGGAAGAACGCCGGCTCAGCGCCGAGGCTCTCGCCCGGCCCGGCGGCAACACCGACCAGCTGCGCCGCCAGCGCCAGCAGACCGACGACGCGGTCCGCCAGTTCCAGGTCCTCTCCGGCGAGACCGCCGACAGCGCCCCCGAAGAGGTTCGCACCGCCGTCACCGAGGCCCGCCAGGCGATGGGCAAGCTCGCCGAACAGCGCGCCGCCGTCGACCACGGCTCGATCGACCAGCAGACCCTCTACACGTACTACACCGACCTGATCGCCGTCGACCTGCGGCTGTTCACCGCACTCAGCCACGTCGACACCGGCGAGGTCACCTGGATCTCCAAGACCCTGGTGAACGCCTTCTGGGCCAAGGAGATGCTCGCCCGCGAGGACGCCATCCTCGCCCGCGGCTGGCCCACCGGGCGGCTCACCGTCACCGACTACCAGCAGGTCCAGCAGTCCGTCGGGGCGCAGGAGCACCTCTTCGCCGTCCAGGTCGTCCCGTACATCCCGGACGGCGAGTCCGCCGCCTGGCACGACCTGATGAACAGCCCCGCCTGGCAGGCCAAGGCCGCCGTCGAGCAGTCGCTCACCAAGCCCACCGCCGCCGAGGCCAACGGCACCGTCAGACTCCCCGCCGCCCAGGACCAGTGGCGCCAGGCCCTCGACCAGCTCAACCCGCAGTTGGTCAAGGTCATCGAGACCCGCACCAGCGGCATCGTCGACGTCGGCAAGGGCACCATCCTCTCCCTCCTCACCACGGTCGTCCTGACCACCGTCGTCGGCCTGATCACCGTCGTCGCGGTGATCATCGCCTCCTGGCGGCTCAGCCGCTCGCTGCGCCGGCGCATCAAGGAGCTCCAGACCCAGGCCGAGGAGATGGAGCGCACCCTTCCCGAGGTCGTCGAACGCCTCGGCCGCGGCGAGCAGGTCGACGTCGAGACCGACTCCCGCACCATCACCGCCGGCCCGCACGGCAACGGCACCGATGAGCTCGCCCGCCTCGGCCAGGCCCTCAACCTGGCCCGCGCCTCCGCCGTCGAGGCCGCCGTCAAACAGGCCGAACAGCACCGCGGCTTCGAGCGGCTGCTCCAGCGCATCGCCCGCCGCACCCAGCTGCTGATCGGCCGCCAGCTGCGCAAGCTCGACGAGCTGGAGCGCAAGCACGAGGACCCGGAGGTCCTGGAGGGCCTGTTCGACCTCGACCACCTCACCGCCCGCCTGCGCCGCTACGAGGAGAACCTCGTCATCATGGCCGGCGGCCAGCCGCAGCGGCGCTGGCGCAAGCCCGTCCCGCTGCTGGACGTGCTGCGCGCCGCGCAGGGCGAGGTGCAGGACTACCGCCGGATCATGATCGACGTCGAGGGCCACCCGTGGCTGTCCGAGCGGGCCGTCGGCCCGGTCGCGCACGTGCTCGCCGAGCTGATGGAGAACGCCACCACCTTCTCCAAGCCGCCCACCCCGGTCGAGGTCCGGGCCGCCATGGTCGGCCGCGGACTCGCCGTCGAGATCGAGGACCGCGGCCTCGGCATGGACCCCGAGCAGTACGACGCCGCCAACGAACTGATGAGCCGCCCGCCCCGCACCGACGTGCTCGCCCGGGCGGACGACGTCCGCCTCGGCTTCTACGTCATCGCCCGGCTGGCCGCGCACCACGGACTCAAGATCGAGTTCCGGCCGTCGGCCTTCGGCGGCACCCGGGTCGTCGTGCTCGTCCCCGACGAACTCGTCATCGACGGCGACGCCGGACTGCCCGACGACGCCCCCGTCGAACCGATCCCGCTCGTGCGGCGCTCCCGCAAGGCGCTGCTCACCGCCTCCAACGAGGCCCCGGCGCCGGCGCCGGCAGGGCCGCCGGTCGCGCCCGTGGACTCCTTCCCGCCGGGAGAGTCCTTCGCGCCGGCGGAGCCCCTCCCGCCCGTGGAGACCTTCGCCGCGGCCGACTCCTTCCCGCCGGGAGAGTCCTTCCCGCCGGCGGAGCCCCTCCCGCCCGTGGAGACCTTCGCCGCGGCCGACTCCTTCCCGCCGGGAGAGTCCTTCGCGCCGGCGGAGCCCCTCCCGCCCGTGGAGACCTTCGCCGCGGCCGACTCCTTCCCGCCGGTGGAGTCCTTCCCGCCGGTGGAGGCGTTCGGGCAGGTCGAGGCCTTCGGGCAGGTCCAGCACGTGGAGCAGCCCGGGTACGTCGAACCGCTCGGGCAGACCCAGCAGCTCCCGCAGACCCAGCAGTTCCCGCACGACCCGCTGACCGCCCCCGTCCAGGCCTTCGGCCACGTCGAGTACGTCCAGCCCGAGGCCGCGCCCGCCGCCGAGCCCGCGCCGTTCCCCACCCCGTACGCCGCCCCGTACGCCGAGCAGCCGATCGAGCACAGCTCCCCGGCCCCCGACGCCCCGGCCGACCAGCGGCCCTCGCACGACGTGCCCGCCTACCCGGACATCGCCTACGCCCGGGTCACCGACGCCGAGGCCCCGTACGCCGACGAGCAGTACCGCCCGGCCGACCACTACCGGCTGGCCGAACGGCGTCAGCGCCGCGAGTACGCCTCCGCGGTGCCGCTCAGCCCCACCGAGACCGAGCAGCCCCCGCTGCCCCAGCGCGTCCGGCAGGCCAGCCTGGCCGCCGAACTGCGCGTCCCGCCGGCGCCCCGCCCGCAGTGGGCCGAGCCCGCCGCCGGGCCCCGCGCCGAACCCGCCGCCCAGGGCACCGAGCCCGCCGGCGGCCCCTTCCAGCGCCCGGCGAAGCGCTCCGGTGCGACGATCGGCGCCTTCCAGCGCCAGTCCCGTGCCGCCCGCGCCCAGGACAGCGGCGAGCACCCGCTGCCCGGGGCCGTGACCCCACCGGCTCCCCCCACCGCCCCCGCCGGCTCCCCGACGCCCGCGCCCGGCCCCTCCCCCTGGGCCCTGCCGGCCGCGGACCCCCGAACCACACGAACGGATGACCAGTCATGAACCGAACGATCGCCACCCACCAGGACCTGGACTGGCTGCTGGACGGACTCGTCGACTCGGTGCCCGGGACCAGGAACGCCGTCCTGCTCTCCGACGACGGCCTGGTCGTCAGCCACTCCCGCACCATCGAACGGGCCGACGCCGAGCGCCTCGCCGCCGTCGCCACCGGCCAGCAGAGCCTCGCCCGCGGCGTCGGCCAGCTCTTCGACGGCGGGGCCGTCCACCAGGTGATCGTCGAACTCGCCGAGTGCTGGCTGTTCATCATCGCCGCCGCCCAGGGCACCCACCTGGCCGTCGTCGCCTCCCAGGAGGTCGACGCCGAGGTCATGTCGGTCGCCATGCACACCCTGGTGCAGCAGGTCGGCCAGAAGATGACCACCCCGGTGCGGGCCGAGGCCGGCGCCGCCTCCCCCGCCGGCTTCGACGCCTTCGCCGCCCGGAACCGGAGCTGACACCGGTGGGCCCGTACGGAAACGGGAGCGGTAGCGGTAGCGGGAACGGTGGCGGGCAGCGCGGCGGGGTCCCGCACTGGAGCGAACTGCCGGACGAGGACGCCGAGGAAGAGTCGGGCGCCATGGTGCGCCCGTACACCATCACCCGCGGCCGCACCGCCCCCGAGCGCGACGACCTCACCCTGATCACCGTGCTCACCACCGTCGAGGACGAGGCCGACCGGGCCCTGGCGCGGGGCAGCCGCGCCGGTGCCCGCGGCCTCCAGCCCGAGCACCGGATGATCCTCGACCACTGCCGGCGGCCCGCCGCCGTCGCCGAGGTGTCGGCCGGCCTGGACCTCCCGGTCTCGGTCACCAAGATCCTGCTGGGCGACCTGGTCGCCCAGGGCCTGCTGCGGGCCCGGGCACCGCTCTCGGTGGCCCGGGCCGCCGGAGGCGTGGACCTCGGCCTGCTCACGGCCGTTCGCGAAGGACTCCGGAGACTCTGAACCATGGCAACACCCCACCCCAGCAGTGCCGCCGACGCCGGCGTCGCCACCGCGCCGGCCGCCGTCAAGATCCTCATCGCGGGCGGCTTCGGCGTCGGCAAGACCACCCTCGTCGGCTCCGTCAGCGAGGTCGCCCCGCTGCGCACCGAGGAGTACCTGACCCGGGCCAGCGTCGGCGTGGACGACCTGTCCGGCGTCGACCAGAAGGACACCACCACCGTCGCCCTCGACTTCGGCCGGATCACCGTCAGCCCGGACCTCGTCGTCTACCTGTTCGGCACCCCCGGGCAGGAACGCTTCTGGTTCATGTGGAACGACCTCGTCAACGGCGCCCTCGGCGGCATCGTCATCGCCGACACCCGCCGGCTCGACACCAGCTTCGCCTCCATCGACTTCTTCGAGAGCCGGGGCATCCCCTTCGTCGTCGCCATCAACTGCTTCCACAGCCACAACACCCGCACCCCCGACGAGATCCGGGCCGCCCTCGACCTGGACCCGCAGGTGCCGATGCTCCTCGGCGACGTCCGCGAACGCGCCTTCGGACGCGACCTGCTGCTCGCCCTGGTCGACCACCTGATGGACCTCTCCGCCGCCCCCGTCGGCTGAACGTCGGCTGAACCACCTCCCTTCCCCAGGAGCCACCCCATGACCTCACCCCTGCGCGTCCTCGTCCACGGCGGCGGCATCGGCGGGCTCACCCTCGCCACCGCCCTCGCCAAGCGCGGCCACCACGTCGACGTCGCCGAACTGCGCGACCAGCTGGAAGCCCTCGGCGTCGGCATCATCCAGCCCTCCAACGCCCTCCACGTGATGCGCGAGATCGGCGTCCTCGACGACTGCCTCGCCGCCGGCTTCGAATGGGAGGTGCTGACCATCTGCGACCCGACCGGCGCCACCCTCGCCAAGATCCCGCAGCCCCGGATGGGCGACGCCCCCTCCAACAACGGCATCCCCCGCCCCGCCCTCGCCCAGGTGCTCGCCACCGCCGCCACCCGGGCCGGCGCCACCCTGCGCTTCGGCACCACCATCGCCGACCTCGCCGAGGACGCCGACGGCATCGACGCCACCCTCACCGACGGGCACCGCGGCCGCTACGACCTCGTCGTCGGCTTCGACGGCATCGGCTCCCCGCTGCGCAAGCGCCTCTACGGGGAGAAGTACGCGCCCGAGTACACCGGCTTCGCCAACTGGCGCGTCACCCTGCCGCGTTCGCCCGAGGTCCAGGGCGTGGTGATGTCCACCGGCAACCTCAAGGCCAAGGCGCTGCTCACCCCGATCAGCGACAACCTCATGTACCTGGGCTCGGTGTTCGCCGAGGCCGAGGACTTCCGGCCCGACCCCGGGCACGCCCACGAGCAGCTCGCCGAACGCCTGGCCGGCTTCGGCGGCCCGATCGCCGAGGCCCTCACCCAGGTCACCGACCCGTCCGCCGTGGTCTACTCCCGGATCTCCCAGGTCAGCGTCGAGGAGCCCTGGCACGTCGGCCGGATCGCGCTCGCCGGCGACGCCGCCCACGCCTCCACCCCGCACCTCGCCCAGGGCGCCGCGATGGCCGTCGAGGACGCCCTCGTCCTCGCCCAGAGCCTGGACGCCGCCGAGACCGTCCCCGCCGCGCTCGCCGCCTGGGAGGAGCGCCGCCGACCCCGCGCCATGTGGGTCCAGGCGCTCTCCCGGGCCATCCTCAAGCAGGAGACCGGCACACCCACCACCCCGGAGGAGGACGAACTCCTCAAGGTCGGCATCCCCGGCGCCGCCCACGTCCTCGTCCAGCCGTACTAAAGCCCCTGTCCGGCCTGCTGCACAGCCCCGTGCAGCAGGCCGGCGGCCGGGTCACGCGCCGGCTCACGCGTCGGCTCACGCGCCGGCGAGCTCGTGCCGCCGCTGCCACACCGCCGCCGAGACCCGGGCCAGCAGCCGGGCCGCCGGGTCCGTACGGTCCTCACCCGAGGCCAGCGGGCCGGTGTAGCAGACCGCGATCAGGTAGGGCGGGCAGTCCTGCGGGTGGACCAGGCCCACGCTGTGCCGGGCGCCCGGCACCCAGCCGTTCTTGAAGGCGATCCGGGTGTCCGGCGGCAGGCCCGCCGCCAGATCCACCCGGAACGCGTTGCGCTCCAGCAGCGCCAGCAACTCCGGCTCCCCGCCCAGGGAGTGCAGCAGCCGCACCAAGTCCCGCGCGCTCACCAGGTTGTGCACCCCGGCGTCGCGCGCCGCGTAGTCCTCGATCCCGCGCGGGCTCGCGCTGCGCGTCGCCCCGGCCCGCCACCACGCCTCGGCCACCGCCGCCCGGTCGACCCGGGCCAGGCACAGGTTGGTGGCCAGGTTGGAGGAGTGCGTGATCATCCGCTCGGCGAGCAGCCGCAGCGGCACATGCGTGCCCAGCAGCTCCCACGGCAGCGGATCACTGTCCCAGTCGGGATCGTTGCCGAACTCCCCGCCCACCACGGACTCGAACCGGTTCACCACCGGCACCTCGACATCGAGATCCACCCCGCCCCGGGCGAGCGCCGCCAACACCGCGACCTTCATCGTGCTCGCCGCATCATGCAGTTCGTCCGGCGCCCGCACGAACACCGGCTCCGCCTCGCCCGCCCAGGGGGCCACCACCACAGAGAGCATGGGCGCAGCCTAGGGCAGCCTTCGGTTGATCAGGAAGGACTGCCCACGGCTGCCCACGGCTTCTCGGGGCTACTTCGCGCAGGTGCGGTCCTTGCCCGGGAGGTGGCCGGTGGCCAGGTAGGTGTTCACCGAGTCGTCGACGCAGGCGTTGTCGTAGACGCCGAAGCCGGTGTGCTGGAAGGCGCCGTCGAGGGTGACCAGCCGGGAGCCGGGCAGCATGCCGTGCAGGGCGACGCTGCCCCGGTACGGGGTGCGCGGGTCGTTGCTCGCGGCCACGAGCAGGGCCGCGGTGTCGCGCCGGACCTGGGTCGGCTCCTCGCGCGGCGCGTCCCAGAACGCGCACGGGGTGATGTTCTCGGTCATCGGGCTGAACAGCGGGTGGGCGGCGCGGCCGCGTTCGATGTCGCGCCAGTACTGCTCGGGGTCGCGCGGGGCGGCCACGTCCCCGCACAGGATGGCGGTCTGCACGCTGCCGGTGGCCGAACCCGCGCTGGTGAACGCCTCCCGCAGGAAGGCGGCGAAGCCGGGCGACACCCGGGTGGGCTGCCCGTCGGCGGCCTTGGCCAGGACGGACAGCTGCTCGGCGAGGCCCGCCCGCGCCGGGTCGAGGTCGCTCGCGAGCCCGGCGAGCAGCAGGGCGGGCACCTGGCTGCCGTCGAGCCGGAAGACGTCGGGGGCGGTGCCGACGGTGAGCGGCGCCCGCTCGGCCGCCGCGACGACGCGGTCGATCGTGGCGCGCACCTGCGCGCGGGTGTCGCCGAGGCCGTAGTCGGCGCAGCGCGCGCCCGCGCTCTCCAGGCCGCGGCCGACCTCGTCGTCGGGGCCCAGGACGCAGCTGCGCCAGTCGAGGCGCTGGTGGTGGTAGCGGTCGAGTCCGGCTGCGGCGCTCGCGGGGCCGTCGTCGCGCTCGGCGGCGGCGGCCGTGGCGGCGGGCGCCGTGGCGAGGCAGGCGGTCAGGGCGAGGCCCGCGGCCGCGACGCGGCGCAGGGCCTTGGGGGTGGTCATGCGGTCTCCTGGCGGTGATGGGTGCGGATGGGGGGGGGGTGGGGGGGGGCCCCCCGCCGCGCGCGCCGCCCAGCCCCCCCCCCCCCCCCCCGCACAGTGGGGCTTTTAAAAAAATAAACGGGCCGCCCCCCAACCACTCGTGTT